>JBIOJD010000412.1:0-3857 GCA_044450485.1 Polyangiales bacterium
AGCTCGAGCGTCTGTAGCGTCGCGCGATCGAGCACGCGAACGGCCGCGATCGTCTCGGCCACCTCTTGGCCGTACGCGCCCACGTTCTGGATCGGCGCCGCGCCCACCAGCCCGGGAATGCCCGACAGACATTCGAGCCCCGCGAGATCGCGCTCGACGCTCATCGCGACCAGCTCGTCCCACGGCTCACCCGCACGCGCGCGCACGCTCACGACTGCGCCGCGCGTCGAAAGCTCACGACCACGCTGCGCCATTGCGATCACGAGCCCGTCGAAGCCCGCATCGCTCACGACCAGGTTGCTGCCGCCACCGAGGATCGCGACCTCGAGCCGTTCCTGCTGCGCGAGACGCAGCGCCGCGACCAGCGTCGCGTCATCCTCGGCCACGACCAACTGGCGCGCCGCACCGCCGAGCCCGAGCGTCGTGCGCGGCGCCAACGGCGCGTCGCGCTCGATCTTCAAGCTGTGCTCCGCGGTCAGCGGATCACCTCGGTGCCGCCGAAGTACGGCACGAGCGCCTGCGGCACGGCGACGCTGCCGTCGGCCTGTTGGTACTGCTCGAGAATGGCCACGATCGCGCGCCCGATCGCCAGGCCCGACCCGTTGAGCGTGTGGACGTGCTGCGGCTTCCCGCCCTGTCCGGGACGGAAGCGGATCTTCGCGCGCCGCGCTTGGAAATCGCCGAACCACGAGCAGCTCGAGATCTCCCGGTACGCGTTCTGCCCCGGCAACCACACCTCGATGTCGTAGCAACGCCGCGCATTGGCGCCGAGATCACCCGCGCACAGCTCCATCACGCGGTAGTGCAGGCCGAGACGCTGCAGGACGACCTCGGCTTCGTGCGTGAGCTGCTCCAGCGCAGCCTCGCCCGCCTCCGGTCGCTCGAAGCGCACGAGCTCCACCTTGTCGAACTGGTGCAGCCGGATCATGCCGCGCGTGTCCTTGCCGTAGCTGCCCGCCTCGCTGCGAAAGCACGGCGTGTACGCGCAGTACTTGATCGGGAGCTGGCCGCCCTCGAGGATCTCGTCGCGGTGAAGGTTTGTGAGCGGCACCTCGGCCGTGGGTATCAAGTACAAATCTTGTCGCTCTGCGCCGGCCTCGCGGTCGGCAGAGTCGTCCCAGTCCGAGGCGAGCCGAAACACGTCGGCCGCGAACTTCGGCAGCTGTCCCGTGCCGCGCAGGCTGTGCGCGTTGACCAGCGCGGGCGGCCACATCTCGGTGTAGCCGTGCTCGCGCGTGTGCAAATCCAGCATGAACGACATCAGCGCTCGCGTGAGTCGCGCCCCTGCGCCGCGCAGCGACACGAAACGCGCACCGCTGATCTTCACCGCCCGCTCGAAGTCGACGATGCCGAGCGCGGTCGCGATCTCCACGTGATCCTTCGGCGCGAACGCCAGCGCCGGCTTGTCTCCATACTCGCGCACGAGCACGTTGTCGGCCTCGTCGCGCCCGGTCGGCGTGCGTTCGCTCGGCAGGTTCGGCACGAGCAACAGCGCCTGCTCGAGCTCGCTCTCTATCTCGCGCTGCTGCACCTCGAGCGGCTTGACCTCGCCCGCGATTTGCTTGAGCGCATCGCGTCGCGCACGAAACTCCTCGCCCTGCTTGTCGAGCTTGGCCATCGCCTGGTTGGCTTCGTTCTGTTGCTTGCGCAGCGCTTCGAGCCGCACGATCACCTGCTTGCGGCGTTCCGCCAGCGCGGCGATCGGCTGCAGGCTCGCGAGCGCGTCCGGCCCCCGGCGTTGCAAGGCGCCCCGCACCTCGGACATATTCTCGACGACATGGCGGAGATCGAGCATTGGGCCGGATGTACACCGAGACCGTCGCGCGGGCCACTGAGTGCCCAAAATCGGGGTAACCGTAGTAGAACAGCCAGCCATGTCGATCGGGCGTAGCCGCAGGGCCGTGATTCGCCTCGGCGTGTGCGCGCTGATGGTCGCGGCCGGTAGCTCCGTGTGGCAGCTGCTTGCGGCCCAAGCGCCCGGGACGCCCCTGTACATCGGCATGCTCGAAGGTCCGGTCGCGGCCTTGCGTGGCCTCGCGACTTCGATCGGTCTCGTGCTGTTCGCCGCAGCTTGGCTGTTGCCGTGGGCGTTTCCCGAGCGCGAGCCCAAGCGCCTGGTCGCGCTGCTCTACGTCGGGACTGTGCTCGGCCTCGGCGGCGAGATCTACGGCGCGGTGCGCGGGATGTTCGGCATGCAACTCGCAGACATGCGGCCGGACGCGCTGCCGCTGTTCATCGTGAAGCACCTCGGCCTCGGCCTGCTGCTTGGCGCACTGCTCGACCTCGGCCGCCGCGTGCTGCTGCGCCCGCCGCCCAACTGAGGCTTTCCGCCCATCAACTTGCTTCGGGGGGGCGGCGCCACTAAGGTTGTCTTCCCCGGAAATTGTCGAGGAATTGCCGCGCAGAGCGCGTTCTCCTGCGACAAAGGGACCGCAAAGGCAAAGCCCGTGAAAGTTGTCTTGTATGATACGACGCTGCGTGACGGCACCCAAGGCGAGGGCGTGCAGCTCTCGGTGGCCGACAAGCTCGCGATTACGCAACTGCTGGATGGGCTTGGCATTTCCTATATCGAAGGCGGGCACCCGGGCTCGAACCCGCGCGATGAGACCTTCTTCGAGGCGGCACGCGCGCTCAGGCTGAAGAACGCAAAGCTGGTGGCCTTCGGGTCTACGCGGCGCGCAGGTATCAAGTGTGAACAAGACGCCAACCTGCAGGCGCTGCTCCAGGCCGGGGTGCCTTGCCTCACGATCTTCGGCAAGAGCTGGCGTTTCCAGGCCACCGAAGCGCTGCGCATCTCGCCCGAGCAGAACCTCGAGCTGATCGAAGACTCGGTCCGCTACCTCAAGCAGCACGTCGACGAAGTGATCTTCGACGCCGAGCACTTCTTCGACGGCTACAAAGACGACCGCGCGTACGCGCTCGCATCGCTGCGCGCCGCGCTCGCGGGCGGCGCCGCCTACCTCGCGTTGTGCGAGACCAACGGCGGCTGCTTGCCGGAAGAAGTGCAGGCCGCGGTGAGCGACGTGATGCAAGAGCTGTCGCAAGAGCACGGCGGCGCGGTCCGCATCGGCATCCACACCCACAACGACGGCGAGCTCGCGGTCGCCAACACCCTGTGCGCGGTACGCGCTGGCGCGAGCATGGTGCAGGGCACGATCAACGGCCTCGGCGAGCGCTGCGGCAACGCCAACCTCGTGTCGATCATCCCCGCGCTGCAGCTCAAGATGGGCTTGCCCTGCGTGAGCCCGGAGCAGCTCAAGACCCTGCGCCACGTGGCGCGTACGGTCGACGAGATCAGCAATCGCACGCCCTGGTCCGCGCAGCCCTACGTGGGACAGAGCGCGTTCGCGCACAAGGGCGGAATGCACGTCGACGCGATCAAGAAGAACAGCCGCACCTACGAGCACGTGGACCCGGAGCTCGTCGGCAACCACCGGCGCATCTTGCTCTCGGACTTGTCCGGACGCGCCAACGTCGAGCTGAAGGCCAAGGAGCTCGGCATCGAGCTCGACCCGAAGTCGCCCGAGGCGCGCAAGATCCTCGACAAGCTCAAGCAGCTCGAAGCCGATGGCTATCAGTTCGAGAGCGCGGGCGCGTCGTTCAAGTTGTTCATGATGGAGTGTCTCGGCAAGCGGCCGAAGTACTTCGAGCTGCGCGATTTGGAAGTGCAGATCGCGTTCGGCGAGAACGGCGGCGACAGCGAGGACGCGACGCGAGTGCGGATCGAGATCGGCGTTGGAGATGAAGTTGCGTACACCTCGGCGCGCGGCGATGGCCCGGTGCACGCGATGGACGTCGGCCTGCGCAGCCTGATCGACCGCTTCTATCCGCAGCTCGAATCGGTGCGCCTGGTCGAC
>JBIOJD010000413.1:0-3846 GCA_044450485.1 Polyangiales bacterium
CATGTACGAGGGCATCGGGTCACAGACCGGCAGGCTGTCTTTGCTCACGCCCTGGCGCAGGACGGTGGCCACGTCGCCGGCGCTCCAACCGAAGATGCCGTTCGCGTGTGGCGTGAGGTTGTAGGTGTCGATCATCGGCGAGCCCGGCGGCGCAGGGGTGCCCAGCCTCACCGGAACGAGCGCACGTTTGCCGGCAAACATGCGCGCGGGATCGATCGGCACGCTCGAGTCGCTCGGCAGTGTCGGGCTGTGGCACAACGCGCAGGGCGCGACCGAGGTTGCGAGATACTTGCCGCGCTCCGCGCTTGCGTGATCAGGGTCGGTCGCATCGAGCGTCGTGTCCGGGATCTCGGCGCTCGGCAGCTCGTACGGTGCGATCTTCGGGTCGACGGCGTTCGGCTGATTCTCGGGCACGTCGTGCACGCGCGGCGGCACCGAGCGCAGGAAGGCCACGATCGCGTCGGCGTCGGCATCGCGCATGTTGCGAAAGATCCAGTACGGCATCATCCAGTGAAGCGTCTTGCCTTCGTCATCGACGCCGTGCTGGAACGCCTTCTTGATCTGATCGTCGCTCCACATGCCGAGCCCGGTCTTCCCGTCGGGTGTCAGGTTCCGGGAGTGGATCAGCCCGCGGGCATCGTCGCCGGGCTCGACGTCGATCAGGTTCTCCACCCCGGACAGCAATTTGTTCGTGTCGAGCTCACCGCTCGGCAGCCGCGGTGTATGGCATTCACCGCAGGCCGCGACGTGGCGCACCAGATACTCGCCGCGCGAGAGCTGGACAGAGGCAGGATTGGGCGTCGCATCGCGCACCGTAGCGTCGAGGTCCGGCGCGACCACCGGCACAAGCGGGTGCACCGAGCTGCGTTGGCCCCGCAGTCCTGCGTCGCTGGGCGCAACGGCCCGGCTCGGCGTGTCACGCTCGCAACCCGCGAGCAGCACGAACAGCACGGCGGCGGTCCGACACCAGACGGAGCTTCGAGCGCGACTCGCCAAAGGAGCCTCCGCCCACCGTTGCCTTTCCCCGTATAGCACCGCCACGCCGCGGGCGCGATCGGTTTGCGTTCGCGCGGGTGTTCTTCGACACTTTGGCCCTCCCATGCCCGACACGCAGGTCCCCACGCTCGTGCTCGCGCAGTCGCGCGAGCGGTCGTTGCTGCGACGGCATCCTTGGGTCTTTTCGGGCGCGGTCCGCGAGCTGCAAGGGCATGCGGAGCTCGGCGACACGGTGCGCGTGTGCGCTTCGGACGGGCGGTTCCTGGCATGGGCCGCCTACAATCCGGGCGCGCGTATCGCGGCGCGCGTCTGGGACTTCGATCCCGACGCGCGCATCGACGCAGCGTTCTTCGCCCGCAAGCTAGCCACCGCGATCGCACTGCGCGATTCATTGCTGCCGGCCGAGGACCTCCGCGCGTGCCGGCTGGTCCACGCCGAATCTGATGGCTTGCCCGGTCTCGTCGTAGATCGGTTGGGCGACCAGCTCGTGTTGCAGGCCACGAGCGCGGGCGCGGCGCGGCATCGCGAGCTGATCGCGACCGCGCTGGTCGAATCGACCGGGCTGCGCTCGATGTACGAGCGCAGCGAAGGCGAGATCATGCAGCTCGAAGGTCTGCCTGCGCGCAGCGGCGTGCTACGCGGCGACGAGCCGGACGCCGAGCTCGAGATCACCGAGCACGGCCTGCGTTACGCCATCGACGTACGCGAGGGCCACAAGACGGGCTTTTATCTCGACCAGCGCGAGAACCGCGCTCTGATACGCCACCTCGCCCGCGATCGAGACGTGCTCGACTGCTTCTGCTACGGCGGGGGCTTCGCGCTCAACGCCGCACGCGGTGGCGCGCGCTCGGTCCACGCGATCGACAGCTCCGAGCAAGCTCTCGGGCTCGCGCGGCACAACGCGCAACGCAACGACTTGGGCGATCGCGCGCCCTCGTTCGAGCGCGCAGACGTGTTCGAGTGGCTGCGCACGGCCCGCGACTCGCGCCGCAGCTTCGATCTGATCGTGCTCGATCCGCCCAAGCTCGCGCCCACTGCGCGCCTCGCCGAGCGCGCGGCGCGCGCCTACAAAGATCTGAGCCTGCTCGCGTTCAAGCTGCTCCGTCCGGGCGGGCTGCTGCTCACCTTCTCATGCTCATCCGGTGTGTCGCGCGAGCTGTTCCAGAAGATCGTGGCCGGAGCCGCCGCCGACGCGCGCGTGGACGCCGCGTTCGTGCGCCACCTGAGCGCGGGCCCGGATCATCCGGTGGGCCTCGCGTTTCCCGAAGGCGAGTACCTCAAGGGGCTGCTGTGCCGCGTGCCGTGAGCGCGTTCGACAACCGGTGCCCGTCAGCTCGAAAGTTGGGACGTGGCGGAAATTGCGGTAGGGCTTGGGCTCCCCCACGTTTTTTTGGGGATGCAGTCCGGTGGCGGGCTGATATGGTCGGGCCGACTTCACGAGGAGGACACATGACTCGGATCGAGCTCAGCATGGCCGTCATCACCGTTGCGCTGCTTTCGCCAGCCCTCGGGCACGCGCAGGACAACGCTTCGGGTCAGGCCGGCGGCAGCGCTGACATCGAGCTCGGCGCGACCCAGCCGAGCCAAGTCGAGATGGGCGCCGGCAGCTCCAGCTCGAGCTCTAGCTCGAGCCCAAGCCACAACGACGGGAGCTACGGATCTTCCAGCCACGTGCGGACCTCCTCCGAGCCGTCCCCCTCGCACGACCCGGACGGTGCGCGTATCGCGCTGCAGCTTCGGCTCGACGCCCTCAACATGCTCAACTTCTCGGCGCCGAACCTGCAGGGCCTCGACGCGCCGACCATTGGCCACCGACTGCTCGTGCCGCTGGTCGCCCCGGGCGTGCGCTTCCTCGAAGAGCGCTTGTTTCTCGGCCTCGGCCTCGGCTTGGCCGGCGCGAGCCAGGACACGGGCGGCAACAACAACATGAAGCAGTCGCGCAGCGGCTGGTCCCTGACCCCAACCGTGACCTACGACTTGCTGCGCGAACAGATCGCCGCGCTGTCGCTAATCGGCATGATCAACATGGCGCGCTTGAGCGAGAGCAGCGCCTGCAACAACAACGCGTGCGTCGACACCCGCAATGCCGTGTTCGGCTGGGGCCTCACGCTCGGCGCGGGCGTGCGCGGTCTCATCAGCCGGGGCATCGCGCTGGGCGGCGAGTTCGGCTGGGGCTTTCTCAGCCTGTCGCAGGAAGCCAACGGCCCGAGCGCGTTCGTGCACGGGCTGTTCGGCAATCTGTTCCTCGAGGGCTCGGTCGGGATCTGAGGGCATTGCCCTGCGTCCGAGCGTGCGCACCGGGAAGCTCGCACGCGCGTGAAGGACCGAGGCGCTCCCGGCCATCCACCTGCAGACCTTGGCAGCCGTGCCCGAGGCACGAAAGGGACCTGCACACCATGAAGATCTGCAATCGGATGGCCTTCGCGTGGCTGCTCGGGGCAATGGCTTTGGGGGGTGCAGCCTGCTCCAAGAGCGGCAGCAGCACCGCGATCACCGGTGCGGCGCTGACGACCAACCAAATCGACGACGACTCGGACAACAAGGTCGACGAGTCGGACGAAGCCCGCTGCGTTTGTCATGACGACGCGACAGGGCCGGACGGGGCCGCCACCGACGACAAGGACAACCACGCGGACGAGGGCGCGGCCAAAGCCGACGGCGGAGCGCACCGCCATCATCACTGCGAGTGCGCCGACGGCGGTCACGCAGATGGCGACCACCTAGACGGCCCAGGCGATCACGACGGCCAGCACACCCAGACGACCACGACCGCTCCCACCATCGGCAAGTAGAGCCGGGTCCCGCTGAGCGTGTGCGGCGCACCAAGTCTCGAGTGAGCGCAGCGAACCC
>JBIOJD010000414.1:0-3829 GCA_044450485.1 Polyangiales bacterium
CGGGGTGTCCGGTCGCGAAGAACAGGCGCGTCACGAACGGCCAGAAGGGCTGGTAGGACAGCGCGTCGAACGCCGCGCTCGCCGCACGTGGCTCGAGCTCGCGCGCGAGCGGCGGCGCATCCGCAGCCGCGAGCGGCCGATCGCGTCCGGCGCGCACGATCACCCCGGCGTCTACGAAAAACCAGCTGCGTGCCCACCACCACAAGACACGACGCCGCGTGATAGCGCCGAACGCGCTGTGTGCAAGGCGATCGGGAGGGGCTTGTGTGCGGGTGTGCGATCAGCGACGCGCAACGTTCAAGTGGAGCGCGCCGCGCTCTCGACCTGCTTCTTCACCGTGCGGCGGTCGAGCCCCGTGATGCGCGCCACCTCGACGTAGCTCCCCGAGCGGTCGTAGAGCAGCGCGCAGTAGCGACCCAGCAGCGCATCAGCCGAAAGCACGCCGGCTTCCAGCTCTACTGCAAGAGAGCGAGCGTCGTGGCGCATGGCCGCGGCGTCCTTCGCACAGCCACCGGTCAAGAGCACGCGGCGCACGCATTGCTCGAGCTCGCGCACGTTGCCCGGAAACGCGTAGCCCGGGCCGAGGTCACGCGCAATCGTCTGCGTCAGCTCCGCGGCGAGCTCGGCGTTGGCGGCCGAGGTGATGCGCGCGCACAGGTGAGCGACGAGCTCGGCCAGCGCGTCTTCCGATTCGGCCAGACGCACGCGCAGCGGCGGCACCTCGATCACGTTCGAGCACAGGCGATAGAAGAAGTCGTCGCGCATCATTCCCTCCGCGCGCAGCTCGTCGAGCGAGCGGTGGGTGGCCGCGAGGATGCGCCCGTGGAAGTGCTGCGGCTCCCGGCTGCCGACCGGCGTGTACACGCGTTCTTGCAACACGCGCAGCAACTTCACCTGGACCTGCAGCGTGGCCTCGCCGATCTCGTCGAAGAAAACCGTGCCGAAAGGCCGGCAGCGCGCGAGCGCGCCTTCGTAATGCTCGACCGCGCCCGTGAACGCGCCCTTGCGATGGCCGAAGATCTCGGACTCGAACAGCGTCTCGGGAAACTCGTTCAGGTGGATGGGCACGAAGCTCTCGTGAAAGCCGTACGCAAACGCGTTCTTCTTGGCATCGAACGGGATGAAGCCGGAGCGCCCGATCGCAGCCGCTGCGGCACCCTTCCCTGTGCCGGTCTCGCCCACGAAGATGGTCGAGAAGTCCTCCATCCGGTTCCACAGATGGCGCTCGTAGCGGCGCAGGTCGGACGTGAACACTGCCGCCCACAAGCTCTCCCTCAACTTGCGCATCGAGGGGCTGCGCCCCGTCAGCTCAGAGCTGACGAAGTAGTAGGCGCGGCGCATCTGATAGAACAGCTCGAGCAGGCGCACCGCCCGCGCGTCTTCGATCCCGTGGCCGACGAGCTCGCGCAGGAATGCGCCGGCGAGCTCGACGTGAAGCGGCGCATCGCGGCGTCGCGCCTGAGCTGCGATCAATCGGTCCAGCTCCGGCGCGAAGCGGTGGAAGCTCTCGAACAGCAACGTGTGCTCGACCAGCTCGCGATCCGCGGACGAGAACGCCCGTACGTCGAGCTTCGCGTCGGCCGACAGCGCTTGCAGCCGCGCGCCCACGCGCTGCAAGGTGCCCTCCTGCCAGTCGGCCGTTTCGACCGGCTGCTCGCCGATCTCGGCGTCGAGCTGCGAACGCCGCGCGCCGAACGGGTTCGCGAACGCGGCTTCTGACACGAGCGCGAAGAACCGACGATCCTGATCGCGCAGCGCGCGGCTCACGATGCCGCTCCAGCCGCGGCCACCGGCGCGCCCGACGCGGAAGCGGCGTCGAGCAACGCTTGCACGCGCTCCTGGAGCGCCGCCGCGCTCGCCTGCGGGGCGGGGACGGCATCCCCGATCTCGAGCCGCAGGCGCGCGCGAAAGCGCCGCGGCAGCTTATGCAACGCCGGGCCGTCCTTGCGGCTGAACAAGCTGCCCCACAGCCCGGTGAGGCCCATCGGCACGACCGGCACCGGCGTCTCGCGCAGGATGCGCTCGATTCCGCCGCGAAACGGGCTCAGGTCTCCGGTCTTGGTCAGCTTACCCTCGGGAAAGATGCACACGAGCTCGCCCGCGCGCAGCTCTTCGCCGATGCGCTCGAACGCGCGCTCCATGATGGCCTCGTCCTGGTGCGCAGGCGCGATCGGAATCGTCTTGCCCTGCTTGAAGAGCAGCGACACGACCGGCGTGGCCGCGATGCGGTAGTCCATCACGAAGCGCACCGGCCTGCGAATCGAGCCCGCGATCACGAGCCAATCGATGAAGCTCACGTGGTTGCACACGAGCACCGCCGCGCCGCTCTCGGGAATGCGCTCGTGACCGACGAGCGTGAGCCGGTACATGGTGCGCGAGAGGATCCAGGCGATGAAGCGCAGCAGGAACTCAGGAAGCAAACCATAGATGTAGACCGCGACGGCCGCGTTCAAGCACGCGACCACCAGGAAGATGCTCGGCACCGACAAGCGCAGACCGAGCAACCACGCGAGCAGCGCCGAGGCCGCGACCATGAACAGCGCGTTGAGCACGTTGTTGCCCGCGATCACGCGCGAGCGCTCGGTCGGCTCCGCGCGCTGCTGGATCAGGGTGTAGAGCGGCACGGTGTAGAAGCCGCCGAAGAGCGCGATCGCGAACAGGTCGCAGAGCACGCGCGGGGCGTGCGGTTGGGCCAAGAACGCCAGCACACCGAGCTCGCCTGCGTGCTGCACGACGGGCGTGCCGACCAGGAACAAGTCGAGCGTGAACAGCGTCATGCCGATCGAGCCGAAGGGCACGAGACCGAGCTCGAGGTTCTTGCCCGAGATCTTCTCGCAAAGCAAAGACCCGAGCGCGATGCCGATGCAGAACAGCGACAGAAACAGCGTGACGACGTGCTCGTGCGCGCCGAGAGTGACGCGCGCATACGTCGGCAACAGCGTGAGCAGCGCGGCGCCGAAGAACCAGAACCAAGAGATGCCGAGCGCGGACAGGAACACCGCACGCGTGCGGGCGGTGATGCGCAGGATTTCGAGCGTGGGCCCGAACGGGCTCGGGCTCACGCGCAGCTCGGGCGCGACCGCGGGCAGCTTGGGCAAACGCAAGCTCGCGACGTAACCGAGCACCGCGCAGCCGAGCACGGCGACCGCCATGAGCGTGGGCCCACCCGTCACGAGCACCAACACACCGCCGCCGATCGTGCCCGCGAGGATCGCCAGAAACGTCCCCATCTCGACCAGCGCATTGCCCGCGACCAGCTCGTCGGCGGCGCAGAGCTGCGGCAGGATGCTGTACTTGATCGGCCCGAGAAACGCCGAGTGCACGCCCATCAGCAAGATCGCGGCGAGCAACAGGGGCAACGACGCGCGTGCGAAACCGATCCCGGCGAGCGCCATGATCGCGATCTCGGCCAGCTTGATCAGCCGGATCAGCTTGGGCTTCTCGTGGCGGTCTGCGAGCTGGCCCGCGGTCGCGGAGAGCAGGAAGAACGGCAGGATGAACACGCCCGAGCAGAGCGAGATCATCACCTCGGGCTCGAGCCCGAACAGCCGCGCCTGGGTCGCGCTGATCCAGATCACGACCGCGTTCTTGAACAGGTTGTCGTTGAAGGCCGAGAGCAGCTGCGTGACGAAGAACGCGGCAAAGCCCCGGCGCACGAGGAGCTTGGTCTGTGAAGGGGTGCTCATGGCGGAGATACCAGAGCAACCTGCGTGCCGCTCCTTTGACCGGGGCGGCACGCGCCGCCCCCCCCCGATTATTCGGTAGGGCCCCCCCCCACCCGGGGGGGGCCGCGCGCCCACCCAAACCCCACACACCCCACGCAAACCCA
>JBIOJD010000415.1:0-3812 GCA_044450485.1 Polyangiales bacterium
GCAGCGCTTCGGCGTGGCGCACAAGGAACGGATCAAGAAGCTGAAGACCGAGGTCGACGTGCTCACGCTGAGCGCGACACCCATCCCGCGCACGCTGCACATGGCCGTGGGCGGGCTGCGCGAGCTGTCGCTGATCACGACCCCGCCGCCCGACCGCCGCGCGATCCGCACCTTCGTCACGCGCTGGGACGAGCACGTGGTGCGCGAGGCGATCCAGCGCGAGCTCGGCCGCGGCGGCCAAGTGTTCTTCGTGCACAACCGCATCGATGGGCTCTACGAGCGCGCCGGGCAACTGCAGCAGCTCCTGCCGCAGGCGCGGATCGCGGTAGCACACGGCAAGCTGCGCGAAGCCACGCTCGAGCGCGTCATGACCGACTTCGTCGACGGTCGCTACGACGTGCTGGCCTGCACCGCGATCGTGGAGAACGGCCTCGACATCGCGCGCGCCAACACCATCCTGATCGACCGCGCGGATCTGTTCGGGCTCTCGCAGCTCTATCAACTGCGTGGCCGAGTGGGACGGTCACGCGAGCGCGCATACTGCTACCTGATCGCACCGCCACCGAGCGCGCTGACCGACGAGGCGCGCGCGCGGATCGAGGCGCTCGAGCGCTTCAGCCAGCTCGGAGCAGGCTTCCAGGTCGCGTCGCTCGACCTCGAGCTGCGCGGAGCGGGCGACCTGCTCGGCCAGGAGCAGAGCGGTAACCTCGCCGCGGTGGGCTTCGACCTGTTCGTGCACATGTTGGAGGACGCGATCGCCGAGCTGCGCGGCGAGACGATCGTGCACGAAGTCGACACCGAGCTCACCGTGGACGTGGAGCAGTACATCCCCGACGACTACGTCCAGGACGTCGGGCTGCGGCTGTCGTTCTACAAGCGCTTCGCGTCGGCGCCCGACGAAGAGTCGGTGCACGAGCTCGCGGCCGAGCTCGAGGACCGCTTCGGCAAGCCGCCGGAGCCGACCCTGCAGCTCGTGCGCGCGATGGCGCTCAAGCCGGCGCTGCGAGACTTGCGGGTCCTCGGCTGCGACGCCGGCACGGAGCGGGTCACGCTGCACTTCCGCAACGACGTGCCGCTCGATCGGGCGGAGCTGGTCAAGCTGGCAGGCCGCTCGCGCGCTTCGCCGAGCTACCAGCTCACGCCCGGCTTCAAGCTGATCTGCCGGTTCCTGCCGACCCCGGGCGTCGACGGCGTCGACCGCGTGCGCGAGGTGCTCGCGACGCTGCAACCGCTGCGCACGAAGGATTAGAGTGAAGCCGGTGGCAAAACCCGCTAAGAAGGCGTGATGAGCTCACCGGCAGACACGCTGACCGCGCTGTTCGACGCCGACCGCGCGCTGCTCGCGCACGAACGCGCGCTTCTCGCGACGCCCTCCGCGGCGCTGTGCGCGCTGCTCGCGCAGGCGGTGGCGGAGGCCAAGACGCTCGCCGATTCCAAGGAAGCGGCGATGCGGCTCCAGCGCCTCTCGGACCTGTGCGCGCAGGTCGAGGGCCCGGAGATGACCGACGCACTGATCGCAATCCTCGACCACGAAGAGCCGGGCGTGCGCGTGCAAGCCGCTGAAGCCCTCGTCGACGTGGGCTTCGAGCGCTACGCCGAAGTCGCGCGCGGGATCGAGCGAGCCTTGTCGCGCGGCGAGCAAGGAAAGGCGTTGCGCGAGCTGCCGTGGGTGCTGTGCGAAATCGCGGAACCGAGCGCGCGCCCGCTGATCGCGCGGTTCTTGCGCCACGCGGATCCCGAGATCGTCGCTTCTGCGGTGGAAGCGCTGGCCGAGCTCGGCGAGGCCGAAGCCGTCAAGGACCTGCAACCGCTGCGCGACGATCCCAGGCACATCTCGATCGACGACGACGAGAGCGAGATCGAAGCCACGCTGGGCGAGCTCGTGCGGGAGACCATCGACGCGCTGCAAGACGAGCCGTGACCACGCGCTGCGAGCACGGCGAGCGCTGCGGAGGCTGCACGCTGCTCGGCGTGGAGGAGGCCGAGCAGCTACAGCGCAAGCACGAGCGCGTGCTGCGTGCCGTGGCGCGCTATCCGGCGCTCGAGGCGATCGAAGTGCAGCAAGTCGCGGCCGCGCACCCGAGCACCGAGTACCGCACGCGCGCCAAGCTGATGGTGTCGCCTCGCGGCGAGATCGGGCTCTTCGCTCGGGGCAGCCACGAGATCGTGGACATTCCCCGCTGCCGCGTGCTCGCGCCGGAGGTCGCGGCGGTGGTGAGCGCCGTGCGCACCGCCGTGCAGCCAGGGCCGACGCGCCTCGCGAGCCTGGACGTGCGAGAGGCGACCTGCGCTGGACAAACACGGGTGCTCGTCACGCTCGGCGGCGACGCTGGCGCCCACGCCGGGCTCTCGACGCTGGCCGCAGAGCTTTCGCGGTTGCCCCAAGTCGCCGGCGTCGCGCTTCGCGAGCACGGTCCGCGCGCGCGAGCATTTTCGGGTGGAACGCTCGGCACGCAGCAAGGTGCGAGGAGCGCGCGCGACTCGCTTTTGGCTGACGGCCCGTACCACCTGGCGACACACGGCGCGTTCACCCAAGCGCATCGGGGACAGGCCGAAGCGCTCGCGCTGCGCGTGATCGGCGCGCTCGAAGCCTCGCTCCCGAGCTTGCGCGGCGCGCGCGTGCTCGAGCTTTACGCGGGCTCGGGCGCGCTCGGTCTCGCGTTGTGCAGTCGCGGCGCCCGTTGCCTCTTGGTCGAGCAGCTCGGCCCGGCGCTCGCGCTCGCCGAACAAGCTGCCAAGGAGCAGCGGATCTCGGGACTTCATACGCGCGCAGGCGATGCGCTCGAGGTGACTCGGGCCCTGGCGGCCGAGAACGAGCGCGTGGATGCCGTGATCGTCAATCCGCCGCGGCGCGGCCTGCCCGCTGGGCTGCGCGCGAGCATCGCCGCGCTCGCGCCGCGCGTGCTCGTGTACGTCTCGTGCGAGCCGGAGACCTTGGCGCGCGACGCGAGCCACCTGCGCCAGCTCGGCTACGGGGCGCGCTCTCTTCTTCCTCACGACATGATGCCGCTCACCGACTCGGTCGAGACGCTCGCGGTGCTCGTGCCGACTGCCCCGCCCCAGATCACCGTCTGCTACGAAGACGAAGACCTGCTCGCCGTCCACAAACCGCCGCACCTGCCGACCACGCCGCAAGCCGGCCAGCCGAGCTCGCTGCTCGAGCGCGTGCGCGACGAACGAAACCTCCCGGACCTCGCAGCAGTGCATCGCCTCGACCTCGGAACGAGCGGCGTGTGCCTGCTGGCCAAGCGCAAATCCGTGGTGGCCGCGCTGGCGGCCGCGCTCGCTGCAGGCGAAAAGCAGTACCTCGCGCTCGTTCGCGGCGTCACCCGCGACAAAGGCAGCGTGCGGCGGCCGCTGCGCGACGGCGACAAGACGCGAGAAGCGCGCACGCGCTACACGCGCCTGCAGGTAGTGGGCGGGCACTCGCTCTTGCGCGTGCGGCCGGACGAAGGCAGGACCCACCAGATCCGCCGCCATCTGGCAGCCATCGGCCATCCGGTGCTGGGCGACGCGCGCTACGGCGACCCTGCGAGCAATCGCCACTTCGAGCACGAGCACGGGCTCGACCGCGCGTTTCTGCACCTCGCAAAGGTCGAGCTCACGGACCCGAAGACTCGGCGATCGCTCGTGCTCGAATCGGCGCTGGCTGGCGATCTGGCCGCCGTGTGCGACCATTTGGAGGTGGGCGCGCGTTGAGCCCGGGCGACTGGGAGGACGACATGGCCAAGCGGGTACGGTGGGTGTGGGCTGCGGTGCTGCTCGGGGGATTGCTGCACGGCTGCAGCAAGGCGAATGATACGAGCGCGGCA
>JBIOJD010000416.1:0-3810 GCA_044450485.1 Polyangiales bacterium
CTACGTCGTTTTTCTCGCTCTAGTGCTCAGCGGCTACTGGCTGCTCGCGCGCTACAGCGTACCGCGGCTTTCGCTGGTCGTGCTCGCGTCGTGCGTCTTCTACATGGCCTGGCAGCCGGCCTATGTGGTGCTCCTGCTCACCTCGTGCCTGCTCGACTACAGCGTCGCGCTGGCCATGGCCGCGGCTTCCGACAAACGCCGCAGGCGCGCATGGCTCGCGCTCAGCTTGACCGGCAACCTCGGTCTGCTCGGCACGTTCAAGTACTACAATTTCTTCGCCGGTGCGACTGCGGATGCGCTCGCGTTGCTCGGTTTGCACGTTCATCCGTCGCACCTCGACGTGCTGCTCCCGGTCGGCATCTCCTTCTATACGTTCGAGTCGCTCAGCTACACGATCGACGTCTACCGCGGTCAGCTCAAGCCGGTCCGCAACTTCCTGCACTTCGCGTTCTTTCTCAGCTTCTTTCCGCACTTGGTTGCCGGGCCGATCGTGCGGGCGAGCGACTTCCTGCCGCAGCTCCAGCGTGCGCCCAAGCTGTCGCCCAAGGCCGTCGGCGACGGTCTGTTCCTGATCGCGACGGGAATGATCAAGAAGGTGGCGGTTGCGGACTACGTCGCGACCAACCTGGTCGACCGCGTGTTCGATGATCCGTCTGCGTACACCTCGCCCGAGGTCTTGCTGGCGCTCTATGCCTACACGCTGCAGATCTACTGTGACTTCTCCGGGTACACCGACGTGGCGCGCGGATCGGCCATGCTGTTCGGGTTGAAGCTCCCGGAGAACTTCGACCGACCGTACCAGGCCACGAGCCCGGCCGAGTTCTGGCGCAGATGGCACATGACGCTGTCCACGTGGCTGCGCGACTACGTCTACTACCCGCTCGGCGGCTCGCGCGCGTCGCCCGCCAGGGCGTACTTCAACCTCGGCCTCACCATGTTCCTGATCGGGCTCTGGCACGGCGCGGCTTGGACCTTCGTGGTCTACGGCTTGCTGCAGTCGACCGCCATGCTCACGCACCGCTATTTCTACCGGCGCGCGGGACGGTCGAGCGAGACGAAGGACTCGCGGCCTCTGCATGCGCTCAAGATCGTGGGCACGCTGCACTTTGTAGTCCTTTCGCGAATCTTCTTTCGTTCGTCGAGCCTGCACAACGCGCGCGATGTCGCCGCGCAGCTCGCGTTCGGGAGCAAGAGCACGATCGGTCACATCCAGCTCGGCGTGCTGCTGGTGATCGTGCTCGGCTTTGCCGCGCACTACACGCCTCGGGATTGGTTCGAGCGCGCGAAGCAGCGTTTCGAGCTGCTACCCGGGCCGGCTCAGGGTGCGTTGCTCGCCGCTGTGGGCGCCGGCTTGATGCTGGTCGCCTCGCAAGATGTTGTACCCTACATCTACTTTCAGTTCTGAGGTGACGTGAACGGGACTGCGATGCACGAAGGGCCAGAAGCCGACGCCACGACAGCGGCGTTGCGCAAGCTCGGCTCCGTGCTCGCCGTGCTCGCCGGCTTCGGGCTGCTCAGCTACGCCTTGCCCGTGAGCAAACGCTTGCGGCCTTGGATGAGCGGCGAGGGCGTGCCGATCGTGCGCATGTTCCGCGACGCCGCCGAAGCCGTGCCGGGATTCGCGGAGGCTGCCACGCAGTCCAATGCCGACGTGGCCGGGCAGACCGAGAGCGCCCCTGGGGGCAAGGGAGCAGGGCCCGAGCGGCCCTCGGTAGAGCGTGGCGCTCCCAGCGGGCCGAAGGCGGCGGGCGCGCGCGCTCACATCGACGAGACCGAGTACGAGGGCGTGAAGCAAGCGATCGAGCATCCGGAAGCGCTGGCCAATTTCTTCGCCCAGCTCGCGCGCACCGCAGCCCAAGAGCCTGGCGCCAAGAGCCGCATCGCGCACTATGGCGACTCCGCGGTCGCCGCCGACGCCATCAGCTCGACCGCGCGCCGCCGGTTGCAACAGCGCTTCGGCGATGCAGGGCACGGCTTCGTGCTCGTCGCTCACGGCGAGATGCACTACATCCACAAGGACGTCGCGTACCGCAGCGGTGGCGACTGGAACATCTACTCGATCGTCGAGAACCCACTGCGACCCGGATTGTACGGCTACGGCGGCATCCAGACCCGCGCCGAGTCCGGCGCACGCGCACACGTGGCCACCGTGCGCGAGGGCGAGCTCGGGCGCAGCGTGTCGCGCTTCGAGCTGTTCTATCAACGTTATCGCGGCGGCGGCACGATCGAGATCAGGCTCGACGGCAAGAAGCACTCCACGTTGAAGACCAACGCGAACGAGACCGAGGACGCCTGGGAAGCCTTCGACCTGCCGGATGGTCCACACTCGTTCTCGCTCACGGCCATCGGTGCGGTGCGCGTTTACGGCGTATCGCTCGAGCGCGAGGGGCCGGGCGTGGTCTACGATTCGTTGGGCCTGGTGGGCGCGCGCGCCGAGCGCCTGCTCAACGCCGAGCCCGAGCACATGCACCGGCAGATCGCCCACCGCGACCCGGATCTGCTCGTGCTGGGCTTCGGCGGCAACGAGACCGACAACCCCTGGATCAACGTGACCCAGTACGAGCAGCGGCTGGTCGAGGTGGTGCGCTTGATGCGGGCCGCCAAGCCGCAGATGTCTTGCTTGCTGCTCGGGCCGCTCGATCAGGCCGAGCGCAACCAGCGCGGTCAAATCGTCACGATCAAGGCGCTGCCGAAGATTGTCGAAGCTCAGCGCCGCGTCGCCGAGCAGCAGGGCTGCGCGTTCTTCGACACGTTCGCGGCGATGGGCGGGCCTGGCTCGATGGCGGCTTGGCTGCGCAACCGTCCGCGGCTCGCGACCTCGGACCTGCACCACGCGACCGACGCGGGTTACGCGCTGATCGGGACCATGTATTACAAAGCGCTGCTGAAGGCTTTTGCCGACTACCTCACGGCGCGCGGCGGGACCTGAGCCGCGGGCGCAGGGCTGAAGCCCTCGAGCAGCGCGTCGTACAAGACGTTGCCGAGCCGCTCGTAGCCCGCCGCAGTGAAGTGCACGTAGTCGCCGTTCCCCATCGGCGGCACCGCGGCGACCCATCGCAGCATCGACATCGGGCCGCCCATGAAACGGCGCAAGTCGAAGAAGCCGCAGCCTTGCGTGAGCGCCACGCGTCGCTGCGTGTCGATGACCGCATCGGTGCGCGGTCGCGGGCTGAAGGTGCCGTCGTCCTCGCGGATCGGTCGATCCGAGGGCCCGATCAGCAAGCACGAGCTCTGCGGCGCGATCTCACGCACACGCTGCACCACTTTGCGCAAGTCGGACTCGTATTGCTCGATTGGTTCGTCGTCTCCCGACTCGTTGGTGCCATAAGCCAGGACCACCAAGTCTGGATGGCGTCGCGCGAGGTGCTCGCGGTAAAGCGCATCGTCCCAATACAGGTGGTCGCGAGCTCGTGTGCCCGGTATGCCCAGCGTGTCGAGCACCACGCCGCTGTGCCCGCGCTCGAGCGCCGCGCCGAAGACCCGGACCGGACCGTCGCCGTCGGTCGTGAGCTCGATGCGATGCTCGCCATCGCCCGTCTCGACGCGCGTGTACCCCGGCTCGGCGTGCTTGCTGGCGGTGGCGATGCGACGGCGCTGCTTGCCGTCGATCGCGAGCTGCGCGTGCCCGCCGTTCGGCTGCTTCCAGTAGTAGAGCTCGACGCTCGACGCATGCGCCGTCACACCGCCGTTCTTGCGCGTGCTGAAGATGGAGACTGCCGGCTTGTTGCGCCGCCCGTCGAGCGCCGCGCCCGCGAGCCCATAGCGCTCCGGCTTGGGTGCTTGCTCCTTGATCCGCAGCGTGCGCCATCC
>JBIOJD010000417.1:0-3807 GCA_044450485.1 Polyangiales bacterium
CTGATCAACCTCGGCCGCGGGGAGCCCGTGCTGCTCGCAGACTTCGTGCGCGTGGTCGAAGAGCTCGGCGGCAGGCGCGCGGTCACGCGCGATGCACGCATGCCGGCGGCCGACGTGCGGCAGAACTTCGCGGACGTGAGCAAAGCGCGGCGCTTGCTCGGCTACGCACCGCGCACATCCGTACGCGAAGGCGTTGCGCAGCTGCATGCCTGGTACGCGGGGCGCTTGGCCCCGGACGCGGCCGGTTGAGCACGAGCTTGCCAGCACGACTCAGGCGGCCTACACGGAGCCGAGACCTCTCGCGTCGAGCCTGACTCATGTGCGGCATCGCCGGCATCTTCGCCCACCACGCCGACGCACCGCGCGTCGCGCTGGAGGAGCTGCGCGCGATCCGTGACGCGATGGCGCGCCGCGGACCGGATGGCTTCGGCGAGTGGCTGACGCAGGATGGCCGCGTCGCCTTCGGCCATCGCCGCTTGTCGATCATCGACTTATCTGATCGCGCGGCGCAGCCCATGAAGAGCGCCGACGGCAAGCTCACCGTCACCTTCAACGGCGAGATCTACAACTACGCCGAGCTGCGTGAGCGGCTGCAGGCTGAGGGCCGGGTCTTCCGCACCACCTCGGACACCGAGGTGCTGTTGCACCTTTACGCCGCGCGAGGACCCGAGATGGTGCGCGAGCTGCGCGGCATGTTTGCGTTTGCCATCTGGGACGAAGCGAAGGCCGGCGTCTTCCTCGCGCGCGACCCCTACGGCATCAAGCCGCTGTACTACGCGGACGATGGGCGCACGCTGCGCTTCGCTTCACAGGTGCGCGCGCTGCTCGCTGGAGGTGCAATCTCGCGCACGCCAGACGCCGCCGGCCAGGTCGGCTTCTTCCTGTGGGGCTCGGTGCCCGAGCCGTTCACCAGCTACGAAGCGATCCGCGCGCTCCCGGCGGGCAGCACGTTGTGGGTCGACGGCCAAGGCGCGCGCGATCCGAAGCCGTATTTCTCCGTCGGCAAGACCTGGGCCGATGCCTTCAGCCGCAAGATCGAACCACTCGGTCCCGGACAGCTTCAATCGCAGGTCGCCGAGGCCCTCCGCGACTCCGTCAAGCACCACCTCGTCGCCGACGTCCCAGTGAGCGCGTTCCTGTCCGCGGGCATCGACTCCGGCACGCTCGTCGCGCTGATGACCGAGCTCGGCGCGCAGGGCTGCCACGCCATCACCCTCGCGTTCACCGAATTCGAGGGCAGCATCAACGACGAGCTGCCACTCGCGCGCGAAGTCGCCCGCGAGTACGGCGTGCAGCACCACGTACGCTACGTCGACGAGCAAGAGTTCGCCCGCGACCTACCGGCGATCCTCGCAGCCATGGACCAGCCCTCGATCGACGGCGTCAACACCTGGTTCGTCAGCAAGGCCACCTCGGAGCTCGGCCTCAAGGTCGCCGTGAGCGGCCTCGGCGGCGACGAGCTCTTCGGCGGCTACGGCACCTTCGACGAGGTGCCCCGCTTCGTGCGTGGCGCCGCATGGGCCAAGCCCTATCCGATGCTCGGCCGCGCGCTGCGCAAGCTTTCCGCGCCGCTCTTGGGCGCGCTGCCGATGGTCCATCCGAAGACCGCCGGCCTGCTCGAGTACGGCGGCTCGATCACCGGCGCCTACTTGCTCAAGCGCGGGCTGTTCATGCCGTGGGAGCTTCCGAGCGTCCTGCCTCGCGACGTCGTCGAGAGGGGCCTCGCCCGCCTCGCCCCGCTCGATCGCCTGGCGGAAACGCTCGCCCCGCACACCGAGGCACCCTTCGCCCAGGTCGCAACGCTCGAAGCCTGCCAGTACATGCGCAACCAGCTCCTGCGCGACACCGACTGGTCGAGCATGGCCCACTCGCTCGAGGTCCGCGTCCCGCTCGTCGACCACGCGCTGCTAAAGAGGCTCGCGCCGCTGCTCGCGAGCGGCCGTCGCTTCGACGCCAAGGCTGTGCTCGCCCAGAGCCCACGCCATCCGCTTCCCCGAGCCGTCCGCGCTCACCAGAAGACCGGCTTCTCGACGCCGGCTGCGAAGTGGATGCTGAAGCTCCCCGAGCTCGACGCCTGGCGCAGGCTGCGCATGCTGTCGTCGCCCTCGACGCCGTGGGCGCGGCGCTTGGCGTATGCGCTAGGTACGACGGCGTTTGCGTAGAGCCCCTCAGGTCGGAATCTTCAGTCCGCAACCGAGATCAGCTTGCTCGCCAGGGCGCCGAAGGCCTGGAGGTCGCGAAGCGCGCTTCGCACCGATTCGGACAGCAACGCCAAGTCCACGCGCACGTAGTCGTGCACCAGGATGTTGCGCAAGCCGGCGGCGCGCCCGAGGCTCCGAGCGAGATCTCCCGGAACCACGCTGTGGGCCGCGAGCAGCGCAAACGCCTCTCTCGCCGTCTCTGGCGGCGTCCAACCGCGCTCCGCGACCACGTGATACGCGATGTCGATGCACGACTCGACCGCAACCTGAAGCCAGCGTTCCACCGCCGCCCGCAGCAGCGCGTCGGCCGTCAAGCCCTCGACGGTGATGTCGGAAAGCCGTCCATCCAGCTCGCGCAGTGCTTCCCCGAGCGCCAGCAGCCTGCGGGCGACGACGTCAGGATCGACCATGGCTCCCCTTGCCCATGCGTTCGGACACTTGCTGAGCAGCGCGGCGAAACAGCTCACGGTACGGGCGCTCGTCGTCGTAGCGGCGTGCGATGCTCGCTTCGAGCCGGACCCTCTCGCGGGGATCCCGGCACAACACACACTTGCCATCCCGAATGACTCGAAAGGCCACGCTGCTTCCCGCTTCTCCCAGATCGAGCACGTCGGCACGCTCCCCGAGCGGACCGAGCGCATCCGTCAACGCCACGATCACGTTCAGCAGCAGCGACGCGCGGCGGCCTGGGTCCAGGCCCGGTTGAAGCAAGAGGGCGACGTCCAGATCGCTATCAGGCCGTGGTGTGCCGCGGGCCTGCGAGCCAAACAAATACGCGACGCGCAACTCGTCGAGCGGCTGAAGCGCCACCGCGATCGCATCCTCGAGCGGGCCCCTCGCGATTGCCTGCATCCGCCGAAGCGTAGCATCCCGGAGGGGCTAACCGGAGCCATGCTCGAACACACGCCGACCTTGACGCGATCGACCTTCTGACTCGTCATCGCGATGTGCCCTGCGGGCTCATGACGATCAGCTCCCCCTCCGATGAGCTCGACTGGCTCGTCCTCGGCGAGGCAGACGCCCACGCTCGTTCACGTGGATTCACGTACACGTGGTTGGCGAAGTTCCCGCCCGGCGCTTGCCGGTAGCCCCGCCGTCCGGGCCGGGCTAAACTCCAGCCTATGGCCGCCCCGCTCAAGGGTCAGGTGCAGGGCAAGACCGTCATCCTCGACGAGCTGGTGCCGCCCCTCGAAGGCAAGCGCGTGTTCGTCGTGCTGGAGCCCGTCGACGAGCCCGCGCTCGACGCGAAATTGAATCTTGACGCTTGGACTGCGTGGGTCGCGAGCGACCGACAAGGTCCGATCGCAGACGACGACGAGCCCGCGTTTCCGTGATCTCGCGCGGAGACATCCGTTGGTTTCGGTTCGCGTCGCCCGACAAGCGGAGGCCGGTGCTCGTGCTCGGACGCGCGGATGTCCTGCCGTCACTGTCGCAAGTGCCCGTGATCCCGATCTCGACGCAGATTCGCGGTCTGGCCTGGGAAGTGCCGCTCGGCCCCGAGGATGGCCTTCCCTCGGCGTGCGTGCTCGAGCCGGAGTGGATTCGCATTGTCGAACGCAACTACCTCGGCCCGATCATCACGCAGCTACGCGAAGAACGCTTTGCC
>JBIOJD010000418.1:0-3763 GCA_044450485.1 Polyangiales bacterium
CGGCTCACCTTCTCGGTCGAGAGCGTGGGCAGCCCGCTCCAGGGCGAGTGCCCGGCAATGCGCGCGAGCCCGCTGTCGATGACCACGCTCACGCCCTCGATCGTGAGCGAGCTCTCGGCCACGTTGGTCGAGAGGATCACTTTGCGTTCTCGGCTTGGCGCAACCGCGCGATCTTGCTCGTCGGCCGGCAGGTCACCGTGCAACAGCGCGACGCGCAAGCCGGCCTCTGCTGCGAGCGGAGCGACGGCCTCGGCGGTGCGCCGGATCTCCCCTGCACCCGGCAGAAACACCAGCACGTCCCCGTCGAGCCCTTCGCGCAAGAGGCGCCGCAACGCCGCGGCCACCCGCAGTTGCAAGGGCCTGTCGTCCGCCTTCTCTGCGTGCTCGATCGCGACATCGAACCTTCGACCGGGCACGTTTACGATCGAGCATTGCAGGAACCCCGCGACCGGCTCAGCTTCGAGCGTGGCGCTCATGGCGACGAGCTTCAGCTCCGGTCTTCGCGCGCGCTGCAGCCTGCGCAGCAGCGCGAGCGCGAGATCGCCCTGCAAGTGGCGCTCGTGAAACTCGTCGAGCAGCACCGCAGCCACGCCGCGCAGATCGGGATCCGCGATCAACTTGCGCGTGAGCACGCCCTCAGTCACGAAGCGCACCCGCGTCTGCGCCGAGCTGCGGTCCTCGAGCCTGACCTGATAGCCGACGCGCCCACCCACTGCCTCGCCGAGCTCCTCCGCCACACGCCGCGCCGCCATGCGCGCCGCGATCCTGCGCGGCTCGAGCACGACGATCTCGCCGTGCTCTGCGAAGCCCGCGTCGAGCAACGCTCGCGGCAAGCGTGTGGTCTTGCCCGCGCCCGGCTCGGCCACGAGCACGAGATTCGGCGACGCGCGCAGCGCATCGACCAGCGCCGGCAAGAACGGATCGATCGGCAAAGGCTGCATCGCGAGCGCAGGTTAGCAGGCCCGGGAGCGGCGAACAGCTTCGCCCTTTGCAGCGCGCAGGCAGCGCGCGTAGAGTGCGACGAGCACCGGCTAGCAGCAAAAATGACCAGCAAGAGCCCGCTCGCGAGTCAGCCGAGTCATCAAGGACAGCCCGGCCCACGCTATTCCGCTGTGGATGGCGGCGCCGATGCCGAGGCGCAACGCATCAACCTCTCGTGGCTGATCAAGCTGCGCTGGGGCGCGATCGGCGGGCAGACCGTCACCGTCGTCGCCGTCGACCGGCTGCTGCACATTCCCCTGCCGCTGTGGTCGTTGTTTGCAATCATCGGCGTGGAGCTGCTCAGCAATGTCGGGCTCGCGCGCTGGGCGCGCAGCCAGCCCGTGGTCCCGGAGTCGACGCTGGCGCGGGTGATGGCGGCGGACGTCGTGCTCTTCACCGCCTTGCTATGGCAGACCGGCGGCCCATCCAACCCCTTCAGCTTCCTGTATTTGGTGCACATCGCCTTGGCGACGGTCGTGCTTCGCATGCGCTGGGCGTGGGGCCTGGTGGGCCTGTCGTTCGCCTGCTTCGGCGCGCTCTTCATCGAGCAGCGTTGGCCCGGCCTCGGAGCGCACATTCATGCGCTGCACCACGCCGCCGGGTCGATGAACATGCACTTGCAAGGCATGTGGGTCGCGTTCGGCGTCGCGGCCGCGTTCATCGTCTACTTCTTGAGCCGCGTGCGCCAGGACTTGGCAGCCCGCGAGCACGAGCTCACACGAGCACGCGCGCTGGCCGCTCGGAGCGAGAAGCTCGCGTCTCTTGCCACGCTCGCTGCGGGCGCTGCCCACGAGCTGGCCACACCCCTGGCCACCATCGCGGTCGTGGCCAAGGAGCTCGAGCGCGAGCTCGAGGCCGGCGCCGGCGGCCCGCAGAAGAGCGCGGACGCGCGGATGATTCGCGAGGTGGTCGTGCGCTGCCAGCAAATCCTGATGCGCATGGCCGCAGACGCGGGGCAAAGCGCCGGCGAGGGCTTCTCGGAGCTCACGCTCGACGAGCTGCTCGGCGCCGCGCTCGACGCGCTGCCTAACCGCGACCGCGTGGCGCTCGCGATCGACTCGGCGTCGAGCGACCATCGGTTGCTGCTGCCGAAACATGCAGCCACTCAAGCGCTGCGCGGCGTAATCGCGAACGCGCAGCAGGCCACCGCAGACGGCGGCGAGGTGGCGGTGAGCGCCAGCGTGAGCCCGAGCGGTTGCCGTATCGAGGTCAGGGACTCGGGCCCGGGCATGTCCCCGGAGGTGCTGGCGCGTGCCGGCGAGCCATTCTTCACCACCAAGGAGCCCGGTCGAGGCATGGGTCTCGGCTTGTTCGTGACCCAAGCCGTGGTCGAGCGCCTCGGAGGCACGCTCGAGCTCCACTCGACGCCCGGGGCCGGGACCACTGCCTTGCTGACCCTTCCCCGGGGCGGCGCCCGCGACAACTTGCCGCATCGCGAAGCGCGCAGAACGATGGAATCCTAGCGTGCAGGTGGCTGTCGATACGAACGTGAGCAGCGCGATCACGGATGCTCCCTCGATCTTGATCGTCGACGACGACGTGACGTTGCGCGATCAGCTCGCTCGCGCGTTCTCGGGTCGTGGCTTCGACGCGCGAACGGCCGCCGATGCGGACGAGGCCCTCGCGCTCGCGCGGGCCGATGCGCCCGAGCTCGTCGTCGTGGATCTGCGGATGCCCGGCCGCTCGGGCCTCGAGCTGATCCGAGACCTGAAGGCGATCGAGCCCGAGACCCGGATCGTCGTGCTCACCGGCTACGGCAGCATCGCCACCGCGATCGACGCCATGAAGCTCGGTGCCGTCTACTACCTGCCGAAGCCTGCCGATGCGGACGACATCCTGGCCGCGTTCGCACGCGGAGACGCGCCTGCCCTGTCGCCCGGGCAAACCGGTTTCTCCGTCCCTTCGCTCGAGCGCCTGAAGTGGGAGCACATCAACCTCGTGCTCGCCGACTGCGGCGGAAACGTGTCCGAAGCAGCTCGGCGCCTCAACATGCACCGCCGAACGTTGCAACGCATGCTGCACAAGTACCCGCCGGGCAAGTAGGCTGCGACCCATGACGTCGGTCTGGCAGCGCCTCATGGCGCTCGCGATACTGCTATGCGCGTGCGCCATGCCGGCGAGCGCGGGCGCTCAAGCCGAGGAGGCGAACGATGCGGCCGAACGGGCCGAACCGCCGGTCGCGGCCCAGGGCGAGCCCGCGGACGCGGGCACACCATCGAGCTCATCCGAGAGTGCGCGAGCCGAGATGCCTGCGACCGAGACTCCGGCACCGCTACCGACATCAGCAGCACTCGCTGCAACCCCCAAGCCAACCGCTGCGGCCGCGTTGGAGCCCGCTGGCGAGCCCACGATGCTCGTCGTCGGCACGCGACCGATCAGCGCGGCCTCGTCGTTCTCAGTACGCGACCGCGATTTCGCGTTGCGGCCGATCGGGAGCGTGCAGGACATCTTGCGCGTGACGCCCGGGCTGGTGCTGGTGCAGCACTCGGGCGGGGGCAAGGCCAATCAGTACTTCTTGCGCGGCTTCGACGCCGACCACGGGACGGACCTGGCCCTGTCGATCGACGGCATCCCGATCAACCTGGTGTCGCATGCGCATGGCCAGGGCTTCAGCGACACCAACTTCATCATCCCCGAAGTGGTCGAGCGCGTGCAGATCACCAAGGGCCCGTACTTCGCGAGCCAGGGCGACTTCGCAACCGCAGGCGCGGTCAATCTGGTCTCGCGCGACGCGTTCGAGCAGAGCTCGGTCGGTTTTGGCTTCGGCGGCTCACCCGGCCAC
>JBIOJD010000419.1:0-3752 GCA_044450485.1 Polyangiales bacterium
ATGTAAGGGAGTGTGAAAGAATAGCTCACTTTAGACGGGGAGTCACGCGACTCCCCGCCCCGCTTTGCGGGCCCCACCCCACGCTTCGCTCTAGCTTTGCTCCCCTCTGTCGGCGGAGCCGACATTCACCCCTCAGGACGTGCTGGAAAGCGGTGCGTTCCATCGGCAAGGGCTCTCGAGCGGGTGCATCGCTGACCCTCCCGGCTGGGAGCCAACTGTGCTAATCGCAGGGCTGCGGCCGTGATGCCCGCGGCTGTCCTCCTCCCCGCAACGCACAGGAGCCCTGATTCATGTCGGAAATCGTGATCGCGAGCGCAGCACGTACCGCTGTCGGTTCCTTCAACGGGGCCCTTTCGTCCTTGCCGGCGCACGAGCTTGGTGCCACCGCCATCGCGGAGGCGATCAAGCGCGCGGGCGTGGAGCCCGGAGAGGTGTCCGAGGTCATCCTCGGCCAGATCTTGGCGGCCGGTCAGGGCCAGGGCCCTGCGCGGCAGGCCGCGATCAAGGCCGGCCTGCCCAAGGAGGTGTCGGCCTGGAGCGTGAACATGATGTGCGGCTCCGGCCTGCGCGCCGTGGCGCTCGGCTACCAGGCGATCGCGACCGGCGACAGCAAGATCGTGGTCGCCGGTGGACAGGAGAGCATGTCGCTCGCGCCGCACTGCACCTACCTACGCAGCGGCGTGAAGATGGGCGCGGCCGAGCTGATCGACACCATGATCAAAGACGGCCTGTGGGACGCGTTCAACGGCTACCACATGGGCAACACGGCAGAGAACGTCGCCAAGCAATGGGACATCAGCCGCCAGCAACAGGACGAGCTCGCGGCGGGCTCGCAGCAGAAGGCGGCCAAAGCACAGGCTGATGGCAAGTTCAAGGAAGAGATCGTCAAGGTCGTGATCAAGGGCCGAAAGGGCGACACGGTCGTCGAGCAGGACGAGTTCATCCGACCCGACACCACGATCGAGAAGCTCGCGGGCCTGCGTCCCGCGTTTCAGCCCAAAGACGGAACGGTCACCGCAGGCAACGCCTCGGGGATCAACGACGGCGCGGCCGCCCTGGTGCTGATGACTGCGAAAGAAGCCGAGCGCCGCGGCGTGAAAGTGCTGGCGCGCATCGCTTCGTGGGCGCAAGCGGGCGTCGATCCGGCGATCATGGGCACAGGCCCGATTCCGGCGAGCCGCCGCGCGTTGGAGAAGGCCGGCTGGAAGGCCGCCGACCTCGATCTGATCGAGGCCAACGAGGCCTTTGCCGCCCAAGCCTGTGCGGTCAACAAGGACATGGGCTGGGACACCGCGAAGGTGAACGTGAACGGCGGTGCGATTGCGCTCGGTCACCCGATCGGCGCGTCGGGCGCCCGCATCCTGACCACACTGCTGCACGAGATGAAGCGCAGGAACGCGAAGAAGGGCCTCGCCACGCTCTGCATCGGCGGCGGCATGGGCATCGCGATGTGTGTAGAGAGGTAATAGGCCGCTCGGCCTGCGCTCGGCCGTGGCGCGCGCGCCGACGGTAGGGTATACAGCGCGCGCCCGCTGCAACCGACTCATGTTGCGCTTGCACCCATTCGCGGCTCTGCGACCGCGGCCCGACGCGGCCCAAAAGCTCGCTTGCCCGCCTTACGACGTGATGAACCGCCAAGAAGCGGCGGCGCTCGCGCAGGGCAACGCGCTGAGCTTCCTGCATGTCACGCGCGCGGAGATCGATCTGCCGGAGACGGTCAGCGCCTACGACGATCGCGTTTACGAGGCGGCCAAGCGCACCTTCGACCGCTTCGCGCAAGAGGGCGTCCTCTTGCGCGAGCAGCGTCCGTGTTTGTACGCGTACCGCCAAGAAGCGGTGCTCGCGGGTCGCTCGGTGAGCCAGATCGGCATCGTCGCTTGCTGCCACATCGACGATTACAGCGAAGGCCGGATCAAGAAGCACGAAGTCACGCGCAAGGACAAAGAGGACGACCGTACGCGGCACACGCTGCAGATCCGCGCGAACGCGGGGCCGGTGTTCCTGGCGCACCGTCCGGACGCACAGATCTCGAAGCTCGTGACCGCGGCGGCGGCGAGCGCGCCGCTCTACGACTTCACCGCCGAAGACTCGGTGCGACATACGGTCTGGCGCATCGACGACACGTCGCCGCTCGTCGCGAGCTTCGGCGAGCTCGGGTGCGCGTACGTGGCCGACGGTCACCACCGCAGCGCCTCGGCCGCGCGCGCGGGCGCCGAGCTCCGCCGCGACAACCCGCAGCACACGGGTGAAGAAGAGTACAACTGGTTTCTGTGCGTGCTGTTCTCGTCGGAGCAGCTCAACGTGCTGCCCTACCACCGGCTGGTGCGCGACCTCGGAGGTCTGAGCCCGGACGCGTTTCTGCAAAGGCTGCGCGCGATCGCCGAAGTGACGGCGACCACCACGCCGATCGCCGAGCAGCCGGGAGGCTTCGGGCTGTTCCTCGGTGGACGCTGGTACCGCGTGCAGCTTCCCGCAAGCGCGATCCCGGCAAGCGATCCCGTGCGCTCGCTCGACTACGTGCTGCTGAGCGATCACGTGCTCGCACCGCTCCTGGGGATCGCGGATCTGCGGACGGACAAGCGCATCGACTTCGTGGGCGGGATCCGCGGAACCGGAGAGCTCGAGAGGCGCGTGAGCTCGGGCGAGCACGCGCTCGCGTTCGCGATGCGCGCGACGAGCCTCGAGCAACTCATGGCCGTGGCCGACGCCGGCCTGATCATGCCGCCCAAGAGCACATGGTTCGAGCCCAAGCTCCGCTCCGGCCTGTTGATCCACACGCTCGACTGACGAGAACGGTTCATCTGCGTCCGGCTCCAGATGCCCACGACGCAACACTCGTAGTGTGAGCGGCAGCGAACCCGCGGAGGGGTGGGCCCCGGCGAGCTCCGCTCGACGGGCGGGGAGGGCGCGTGCCCTCCCCGATATCAAAGTTGTGCCGAAGTGTGCCAGAGCTGTCGTAAGCTGCGACGGGGATGGTCCGCGCGTGCCGCGAAACGGCGGGGAAACCGTGCTGGAACGCTTATTGCTGGGGGATCGGGCATGCGAGCAAGACAGATCGGCACGTGGGGGTTGGCGTTGCTGTTCATCTCGAGCTGCGGCGCCGGCTCGAGCAAGGACAGCGCGGGACGCGGTGCAGGTGTGACGGCGCCGGGGATCCCCGGCGCCACCGGGGCCGGCACCTCCGCCAGCAACGGAGGCGCGTTCGGCAACACTGGGGGAACATCGCCCAGCGGCTCGCCAGCGCCAGGAGGCAGCGCCGGGGCCGGCGGCGTCGTGACCCCTCCCCCGTTGCCTCCCGAGATGCCGGTGAAGCTCGACTTCGAGCTGCCGCAGGCGTCGCAGCGCTTCGTGTACGCGGCCAATCCCAAGGGCGGCACGGTGTCGATCATCGACGCGACGACGCAGAACATCCAGACGCTCGAGACCGGCGACAAGCCGACCTTCTTGCGCACGCTGGCGGGCACCGACAACGCGATCGTGCTGAACGTCGGCTCGAACGACGCGACCATCCTGCGCACGCCGGACCAAGGCGCGACCACTTCGACGGTGCCCGTGTTCGCAGGGGCGAACGCGATCGCGGTGGCCCCTGACGGCAAGCACGCGGTGGTGTACTTCAACGCCAGCTACAGCACGGCCGGCAACGACTCGGGCAGCTTCCAGGACGTGACCGTGATCACGCTGGCGGATGGTGCGGACACGGCGACCGGCATGACCGTGGGCTTCAGCCCGCGCGATGTGGCCTTCACCGCCGA
>JBIOJD010000420.1:0-3745 GCA_044450485.1 Polyangiales bacterium
CACCAAGTCCTCGTTGCCTGGGCGCAAGGCGTGCAGGCCGTTGACATAGCGCTCGACGGGATAGAGTGCCTTCTTGTTGTAATGACAGCGCAGGTTCATCCCCTGCATTGCCAGCGGGTCGTTCGGATCGAGAAACTGCGGTGGCGTGAACACGTGTGTATCCGAAGCCGAGCAGTCGTCCTCGTCGGTCAGGACCACGACGCCGAGGAGCGAGACCGGATCGTTGCGCAGAAACCCTCCGTTCTCCGCATCTCCATGCCCGAGCGCACCGATGCCGGTGACCGGATCGGCCAGGAACGTGATGCGATTCGCACCCGTCTTGGGATTGGCCATGGGGTCGTGCGCCGGCCACAGGGCCTTGAGCGCCGATTCGAGCGGCTGCTCGAAACCGCAGCCCCCCGTGCCGAGCGTCGCGATGCAGGCGAAGTCCGCGGCGGTGGCCTGCGGATCGTCCCCGTCCGCAACGAACTCGAGAGAATGCGGATAGCTCGCCCTGCAACCCGGTTGTTCGCTGCTCGGCTGGTTGCGCAAGAGCCCGTCTTGGCCGAGGCCCATGCAGTTCAAGATACCCGTGACACCGGGCAAGCCCATGTCGGTGCTCACCACGCCGATGTGCATGTCCTTGACCTTGGGGAAGTCCTGCACCCCGTCGCCGTCGCGATCGCCCGAGGTCAGCGCATTCATCAGTCGAGGGAATGCGGACCGAAGCGCGCTCTGTTCTTCCTTCATCGAGTCGGAGTTGTCGACGACGAAGAGCAAGTCCACCTGCATCGGCGGCATCAGCTTCACCTGCTCGACGCGAGAACAGCCTGCTTCGACCGCGGGGATCACGGGCGAAGATGCCGCAGAGGATCCGGCGTCGGTCGCGCGCTTCACCGTGCTGCTCTTGGTGCTCGGCAGGTGCACGCGATAGCAGCCTGCGCACGCGATGACCGCTGCGGCGAACGCCGAGCGAGCGAGTAAGCGCCCGCTTCCCCCGTCCATCGTCACTCCTCCACCGCCAGGCCAAAACTCTTGAGCTTGCGTTGCAACGTCCGACGATCGATGCCCAGAGCGGTCGCCGCGCGGGTGACGTTGCCCTCCATCTGCGAGAGCACGCGCTCGATGTGCGCGCGCTCGACCTGCGCGAGGCTGGCGGTGGCTGAAGGCGGGACGCTCGGTGCCTCGCGCGCTGCGGCGACGCCTTGGCCGGAAGCCTGGCTGAACACGCTCGCAGCGAGCATGCGACGCAGCAGCGGCGCATCGAGCTCGGGACCCTCGGCAAACAGGCACGCGCGGCGCAAGACGTTCAACAGCTCGCGCACGTTGCCGGGCCAGTCGTACGACGTGAGAAGCGTCTCGGCCTGCTCTGCGATGCGTGGCGTGGCCCCGATGCGCGCGAGCAAGTGCGAAGCGAGCGGCAGGACGTCCTCGCGACGCTCACGCAGAGGCGGCAGCACGAGCGGCAACACCTGAAGGCGAAAGTACAGGTCTTCGCGGAAGTTGCCAGCCTTGACCTCGGCCCACAGATCGCGATTGGTGGCAGCGATGATCCGTACGTCGACCGGCTGTTCGCGGGTTGCGCCGACCGGCCGGACCGTGCCGCTCTCGAGCGCACGCAGCAGCTTGCCCTGCGTTTCGGCAGGCAGCTCCGCGATCTCGTCGATGAACAGTGTTCCGCCGTCGGCTTCGCCGAACAGGCCAGGATGATTCACGTTCGCGCCCGTGAACGCGCCCTTCTTGTGCCCGAACAGCTCGCTTTCGAACAGCTCGCGCTGGACGCACGCGGCGTTGAGCGCCACGAAGGGCCCTTGGGCGCGGGGGCTCGACAGGTGCAGGTGGCGCGCAACGACTTCTTTGCCGGTGCCGGTCTCGCCGTAGAGCGCGACCGTCTCGCGGCTCGGGCCCGCGCGCGCCACGAAGCTCCGCACTTCCTGCATGGCCGCGCTCGGGCCCACGATCGGAGGCACGTAGAGCAGCGTCCGTTCGCCGCGCGCCTTGCGGCTCTCGGCCGCGGCTTGGGACAACAGCGGACCGAGCAGCTCGGCATCGACCGGCTTCTCCAGAAACGAGAACGCGCCGAGCTTCATCGCCATCACCGCGGCTTCGACCGAGCCGTGCCCCGTGAGCACCACGACGCGCGTGGGGGTGTGCGAGCTGCGCTTGAGCACCTCGAGCCCGTCGATCCCGCCCATGCGCAGATCGAGCAGCGCAGCGTCGGGCGGCGACGAGCCGCACAGCACGCGCAGCGCCGCCTCGCCGCTGCCCGCGTCGCTGACCGAAAAACCGCTGCGCGTGAGCGCCTTGACCATCGCGAAGCGAAAGGCGGCGTCGTCGTCGATGACCAGAACTTTGGCCGCTTCGTTCATGCGACGATCTCGTGCTCACCCGCAGCATGTTCGCCGCGCACAGAGCTGTCCAGAGGCAGCTTGACCACGGCGCGCGCACCGCCACCGGCACGGTCTTCGAGCGCGAGCGAACCGTGCATCGCGCGCACCAGCATGTACGAGGTGTAGAGGCCGAGGCCCGTGCCCTCGCCCGGCGGTTTGGTGGTGGTGAAAGGCTCGAACAGGCGGCCTTGGACTCGTGGGTCGATGCCCGGACCGTCGTCTTCGACCGCGATGCACACGACGCCCTCGCCTTCGCGCTGCGCCGACACGCGCACGCGGCCGCCCTGATGGCCGCGCAGCGCATCGTGCGCGTTCTGCAAGAGATTCACCAAGACTTGGACCAGGCGGTCCTGATCGCAACGCACGGCGATGCCGTCCAGGCTCGGGTCCAGCTCGAGCGCGGCCGAGCCGCGCACGCCAGCGAATACGAGCGCGCTCGCGCGCTCGACCACCGCGCCCAACGGCACCGCGCCGCGGATGCGCAAGCGCACGAGATCACCACCCGCAAGCAGCTCTTGCGCGATGCGGCCGAGGCGCGCGGTCTCCTCTTTGATCAGCGACGCCGACTCCGTGAGGTCCGAGGTGAGCTGGCCGCGCTTCTGCGAGTCCGCGCTCTCGAGGCTGCGCAGCGCGGCAACCATGTCTGCGGCCAGCGTGCGGATGGTGGCGAGCGGTGTGTTGAGCTCGTGGGCGACGCCCTGGGCCACACGGCCGAGGCTGGCCAGACGCTCGGCCAGCACGAGCTGGCGCTCGGCGAGCGTCGCGGCCGTGCGGTCGAGATACAGGTTCATCACGCGCGGGTTCTGGCCTTGGCTCGCCGAGAGGGGGAACGACAGCAGCTCGTACACGCGCTCGCTGCTCGCGCCATCGACCGCGAAGCGGCAACGGCCAGCCTCGCCGAGCTGAAACGAACGGTGGATCGGGCACAAGCCGGAAGCATCGCGCTCGCACGCGCGCTCGGTGCCGGGGCAATGCCACGGGTCGCCGCTCTCGAGCCTCGGCACGAGCCGCCGCGCGAGCCGGTTGCGCCACACCACCACGTGACCCGCGTCGAGCACTTCGAGGCCCGCGTCGAGCTCGTTCAAGGTGTTCGACAGGAGCTCGTACTCGAGCTCGGCGCGGTCGCGCGCATCTTGCAGCGCACGCTCGCGATCGCGGAGCTCGGCCACGGCGTGCGTGACCAGATACGCCATGGCGCCGACGGTCGAAACGAACGCGAAGATGCTCGCAAACGCCGACCAAAAGCCCTGTGGATGCCACTCCGCGATGCGCAGCGCCGGCACCATGTCGGTCAGACCCAGCAGTCCGGCGCACGCGAGCGCGAAGCCGCCCGCGAACAGCGACGCGCGCGGTCCGGATAGGATCCCGACGACGGC
>JBIOJD010000421.1:0-3743 GCA_044450485.1 Polyangiales bacterium
ACGCGGCGCAGGCGCTGCTGCACGGGCAGCTCGAGCGAGCGCCCGAAGAGCTGGTCAAACAAGCCGGCGGCAACCCGTTTCTGCTCACCGAGCTGGCCCGACACGCTGCGGACCACGCGCACGCGCCCGCGACCGAGCTGTCGTTGCAATACGTCGTGGTAGCGCGCGCGGCGGCGCTGGCGGAGTCGGAACGGCGCTTGCTGCAGGTGCTAGCTGTGGCCTCGCGGCCGATCGATCTCGCGCTGGCCGTGGAAGCCGCGGGGGTCGACGCCGGGCCGCGCACACTGCTCGAAGCGCTGACCGCGGCGCACCTCGCGCGCTCGACGGGTGACGAGGGCGAGGTCGAGTGCTTCCACGACAAGGTACGCGAAGCGCTGCTCGGGGCGCTCACACCCGACGCACTGCGCGAGCTGCACCAGGCGCTCGCGCGTGCACTCTGGGCGAGGTCGCGCAGCGGCGCGCCGGTGGATGCCGAGCAGCTCGCGGTGCACTTGCTCGGCGCCGGGCACGGCGAAGACGCGGCGGTGCAGCTCGCGCGCGCCGCCGATCAAGCCATGGCCGAGCTGAGCTTCGACCGTGCGGCGCGGTTGTATAGCCAAGCGCTCGAGCTAGGACGGTTTGCGGAGGCAGAGGCGCAACGCCTCCGCGTCGCGCGCGCCGATGCGCTCTCCGAAGCAGGGCGCGGTCCGCTCGCTGCCGAGGCGTATCTCGACGCGATGAAGCACGTCACAGGCGAAGCGGCGCACGCGCTCGAGCACCGGGCCGCGCTGCAGTACCTGCTTAGTGGTCGTCTGGAGTTCGGTCGCGCGCTACTCGCACGACCACTTGCCCGGCACGGCATCCGGCTGCCAGCGAGCTCCGCGGGAACACTAGCAGCGCTTGTCTACGAGCGCGCGCGGCTGCGCTTGCGTGGGCTCGAGTTTCGCGAGCGGCCGCCCGATTCGGGCACGAGGGGCGATCTCGAGCTGCTGCGCACGAGCGCACGCGCGTTCGGACGGGTCGATTTCGTGCGCGGGGCGGCGCTCTGGGCCCGGCACCTGCGCCTTGCGCTCGATGCCGGCAACGCCGAAGAGATCACGGGCGGTCTGAACGCCGAGGTCAGGAGCGCCGGGCTCGGGATCGGTAGCGCCGAAGCCGTTCCAGCCCTGCTTGCGAAGGCCGAATCGCTGCTCGAGCGCTCCGAGCCCTGGCGCCATGCGCACAATGTGCGATCTTTTTTCCATTACGACCGCGGCTTCTTCCTCTACCTGGGACCACCGCAGGATGCTGCAGGCTCTCTCGGCGACTTCGATCGCTTCCTCGTCCTGAGCCGAGAACACCCCGGACCGAATGCGACCTATGACCGCGCCATGGCCGAGGTGCACCGGGTCAACATCCGCGTGTTCTTGGCTCGCTTTGCGGAGGTCGCGCGCGAGCTGCCAGCGCTGTGCGACGATGCGTGGGAGCGCGGCGATTTCGCCGTGCTGCCGCTGTTGGCCGGCAGCGGCGGTGCCTCGGCTTTGATCGCCGTGGGCGCTCTAGAAGAAGCGCACTTCCAGCTCGCGCGCGCCTCGGCAGCCTGGTCGGCCTGCAGGAGCGCTTATGCGTTCCAGGATTACTCTCTATTGCTAGGCGCGACGCTGCTCGCAGGGGCCCGCGGCGAGCACCGCGCTGCCTTCGAGCGCGCTCAGAGAGATCTCGTGCGCTTCGCGGACTCGCCGCTGCGTGTGTCCCCGGCGATGTCGGATAGCGTGACGGGGGTCGCGCTGGACACCGCCGCAGCATTGGCTGCGACCGTCGGAGGGAGCGAGCGCTCGGAACTGGTCCGCCGAATGCAGCGCTTCAGGTTCCGGGCGGCCGAGCCTCGCTCGCGTCAGGCGGCGGCAGTCGCCGCGCTCGAAGGCCGGCGCGAGGCCGTCATCGAAATCCTGCGCGGAAGGCTTGCCTCTCCCGCACCATCAATCGCCGTCCACGCGAACCGCCGTTACCTCGGCCGCTTGCTCGGCGGCGACGAAGGCCGCGCGATGGTGGCCGAGGCCGACGCGTTCTTCCGCGCCGGCGGCGTCGTCGACGCCGAGCGCTTCGCCGACATCTGGACGCCCGGACTTTCGGCGCTGGACGCGCCGTAGCCACGATGAGTTGGAGCCACGCGACGCATCACACGCCAAGAACGCGTGGCACGGCGCGGAAATGCGTGCGCACTCGCCCGCGGTCGTCGAAGGCCGCAGAAGCCTCGGAGCGCGGTGCGGGCCCCGTTGTAATGACAACGTCATTGCGAGGTGCTAGCTTGTGCGTACTCACTTCAGGATGGAGACACGTCACATGCGCACGGCCAGCAAACGGCAAGCCCTTCCCCGCGAGACGCTCAACATCCGCATCCGAGCCGAAGAACGAGGCTTGATCGATCGCGCCGCTGCTGCGGGCGGCACCAATCGGACCGACTTCATCCTGAGCGCAGCCCGGCGCGCGGCGCAGGACGCACTGCTGGATCGCGCCCTTTTTTCGGTCAGCGCCAAAGCCTACGCCGAGTTCCTGGCTCGCCTGGATGCGCCCGGCAAGGCCAATCCGCGTCTCCGCCGCACCCTGCGCACGGCTCTGCCCTGGAAGACGCGCTGATGCTCTCGGCGCCGGAGCCTCTCGCTCCGCACCACGTGATCGACGGGTTTTCGTGTGGCGAGCCAGCGCTCGACGACTGGCTCAAACGGCGCGCACACGCGAACCAGACGAGCGGCGCGTCGCGTACCTACGTCGCGTGCGAGTCGGGAGTCGTCGTCGCCTATTACGCCTTGGCGTCCAGCGCGGTCGCCGTGACCACGACCTCGGGCCGGTTCCGGCGAAACATGCCCGATCCGATTCCGGTCGTGGTTCTCGGTCGCCTCGCCGTGGCCCGATCGCACCAGGGCAAGGGCATCGGCCGCGCGCTGTTTCAGGACGCCGCAAGCCGCGTGCTCAACGCCGCCGATGCCATCGGCATCCGTGGCCTGATCGTCCACGCTCTCTCCGAGGACGCCGCCGCGTTCTATCGTCGCCTCGGCTTCGACCCCTCGCCCCTCGATGAAATGACGCTGATGGTCACGCTCGCCGACCTTCGCGCCAGTATGCCGCGCAGGGGTCGGCCATAGTCGGGTGGCGCAGAAATGCCGTCACATCGGGCTCGGGCGGTCTCTCATCGCTGAGGGCGACAAAGCTTCACTTCTGGTCGTGATGTTGCTAGTCGACGGCACGGCGGCGAGATAGCTTTGTGGCGGTAGGGGCGCGGTGACAGGGGACTCGGCAGAGGAAAAGCAGGGCGAGTCGGGGGCTGGGGCCGCCGACTCGTTCGACGCGCTGTTGAAGCAGGCCGCGCGGGTCTCGATGCCGGTCGCGGCGGGAAGCCGCGCGCTGCCCGTGGGGTCGACGCTCGCGGGCGGGCGGCTGTCGATCCTGAAGCGGCTCGGCGAGGGCGGGATGGGCGTGGTGTACGAGGCGTTCGATGCGCAGCGCAGGCAGCGCGTGGCGCTCAAAACGCTCTCGCGCATCGATCCGAGCGGCGTCTACAGGCTCAAGGCAGAGTTCCGAGCGCTGGCGGACGTGACCCACGACCACTTGGTGCGCTTGCACGAGCTGTTCAGCGACGACGGACTGTGGTTCTTCACGATGGATCTCGTCGATGGCGTGCGCTTCGACGAGTGGGTGCGGCCCGGAGGTGAGCTCGACGCAGCACGTCTGCGCGCGGCGCTGGCGCAGTTGACGGATGCGGTGAGCGCTGTGCACGCGGCGGGCAA
>JBIOJD010000422.1:0-3734 GCA_044450485.1 Polyangiales bacterium
ACGCTGACGCTGGCCGAGATCAGCTCGCGCATGCGCTGCGCGAGCGTCTCCTGCCGCTGGTCGCGCGAGAACTCGCGGATGCTGCGCCGCAGCCGGTACTGGATGAAGTTGCGCAAGTTCTCCTTGCTGAACGCCCCCTTGGTGTCTTCGAAGCTGAAGCGCTGCGGTCCCGAGGGCGGCAGGTACGGGCCCGCGTCGACCGACATCGACAGGTGGACCGTGCCGTCGTCCGCCATCTTTTGCAGCACGTCGCCTTCTTTGGCCGAGAAGCCGAGCTTCTCCGCCTGACGCGCCAGCAAGTCCCGCTCGATCAACCCGTACAGGACCATGTCCTTGAGCTTGTACTGCTTGGCCATCTCCTCGGGGTAGTTCTCACCGCCTGCCAGCACGATCGCCGACTGCAGCTCGTGTTGACTGATGCTGTGCCCGTACACGGTCGCAGCCGCGCGCGCACCGCCACCGCTGCAGCCCTTGGCTTGCGGCCCACCGAACTGCACCATGAACACCAGGCACAGCGTGGCCACCACGAACAGCAGAACGACCCCGCGGAATTTCTGTACAATCTGCTCGAGCACGCGCACTCCGATGCGATGGCGACAAACGGCGCGGTACGATAGATGACCCCGTTCGGGCCCGCAAGCAGGCGGGAATTCGGTCCGCACGGGCTCCCCGCCTGCGCCGCGATTCTCTTGTTCGCGGGCTTTGCCCATGCGCAGGCGGCTCCAGACGCGGTGTTGTTCAGGCTGCCCGCTCCCAAGGACGCGGCGCGGCTGCGCGCTCGGATCGCGTCCCATGCCGTCGACCCGATCGCGGCCGCCACCGTGCCTACGCCGATAGACCCCTTGCGCTTGAACGAGCTACAGCGGGTCGAAGACCTGCTCTTGCACGCCCGCGAGCAGACTGCGGCGCTGGCCGAGGCCGACGCGCTGGCCACGCTCGCGGAGGCCTCGAGGATCGCCGATCAGGAAGCCGACCTTCCCGGCGCGCCGGCCTTTTGCGCCGAAGTGCAGCTCGCGCTCGGGGTCACGGCCATGCAGGCGGGCTTCTCGGGGCTCGCGCTCGATGCGTTCCGGCGCGCAGCGACGCTCGACCCCTCGCGGCGGCTGCTCGATGCCGAAGCCTCGCCCGCGGTTGTGCAAGCGTTCGCGGAGGTCGTGCGCGAAGTTGCGCTCGCGCCTATCGGCGAGCTCGAGGTACGAGCCGACGTTGCCTTGGCGCGCGTCCACGTGGACGACGTGGACCGCGGCTCGGCGCCCGTCCGGTTGCGGTTGACCGTCGGCCGCCACGCGCTGCGGGTCGAGGCACCGGGCCATCGCGGGTACGGCGCGTTCGTCGACGTGCTCGAGGGCGCCCGTCCGCCGCTCCTGGTCCAGCTCTCGCCGACGCCAGCGCTCGACGCTGCCCGTGCGCTCGACGCTGCGGCCGCCCAGGGCGACTACGCAGCGGTGCGCGTGGCGATGGCTGCGCTGCGAGACGCGAGCGCCTCCCCCGAAGACGTGATCGTGGTCGAGGGATCGCCTGTGGGCAAAAAGCTCCTGCTCGTGCGCTGCGACGCGGACGCGTGCCGTGGACCGCAACGCGTGCGGGCCGAGGCGCCTTGGGACCCCGGCCGCGCGCCTGCGCTAGACGCTGCGCGCCTGGCAGCCGGCCGCTCTTGGCTGGCAGAGACCGAGCGCGCCCCACGAGCCGAGCAGAGCGCCAGCCTGTGGACCCGATGGTATGTCTGGGGGGGCGTGGCGGTGGTCGCCGCCGCGGCCACCGGATTCGCGCTGGCGGCCGATCGGCAACCCTCGCAGCGCCTGCGGGTCGTGGTTGCCGAAGCTCGCGCCGGACCGTGAGTGGCCGCGCTGCCTTCTTTGCCTTGCCGGCCGGGAGGGCTATGCTCGCGGCCGAACGTCGGGCGCGGGTGCCGGTGCGGCTCGCGAGGGAAAGAACGTGGCAACGAGCAACCCCCCACCAAAGCCGCAGTCCTCGGGCAATCTCAAGTTCGCCTTGATTGGGCTCGCGTTTCTCGGGGGTGCCGTCGCGCTCTGGATGTTCGCGCTGCAGCAAAAGGCGCCGCCGCCGGCGCCGCCACCTTCGCCCAAAGAACCCGAGCGCGTGAATCCGATGGCCCAACCGGACCTGCAGCTCGAGCCCGAGCCGCCGGACGCCGGCCAGCCTGCCGACGCCCCGGCTGCGAAGAAAGTCATCATCCGCAGGATCCCGTCGGAGTGGGATTGCTCCGGAGACCTGCCCAACGCCCTCTCGGTCATCAACGAGAACCGCGCTCAGATCCGCAGCTGCTACGAGCGCAGGTTGAAGGTGAACAACGTGCTGCAGGGGTCGATGAGGCTGCGGGTCAAGATCGGCGGCAATGGCAAGGTGGCGGCCACCATGGTGGGTGGCTCGCTGCACGACGAGACCGTGTTCGATTGCGTCAAAAACCTGGCCCACAGCTGGACCTTCCCCGTGCCGACCGGCGGCAGCTGTGCCGTGGTCGAGGTCCCCTTCCAATTCGCCCCCAAGCCTTAGTCAGTTCACCGTGACGCGGGGGGGGTCGGTGTTCAGGTCGACGAGCACGCGGCGGTGGGCGCCTGGGTCGAGCTTGATCGGCACGCGTGCCTTTCGGCCGAGCGGCGGGCACTCGAGCAGCAGGACGTGACGACCGGGCGGTACGCCGAGGGCGCGCTGCGGAGTCGCACCGAGCGGCCGGCCATCGAGCCGAAGCTCGGCCCAGGGTAGGGCGTTCACGCTGAGCTCGGCGCGGCCTTGCGCCGACGTCGCGCGCGAGGCGTCCGGAGCGATCGCCTGCGACTTGCCTGCATCGGTCGTCGTGGTGGCCGGCGCGTCCGCGTTGCTTGGTCGAGGCGTCGCAATCGGAGGCGCGAGCTGTTGCGGCGAGCGTGGTGCTCGGGTCGAGATGGCACGTCGCCCGACGCCAGGTTGGCGTTGCAGCAGCATCGCGGCGGCAAGCAGCAGTAACGCGCCGCCGAGCACCGCCCGTGGCAACCACCTCGTCTTGGTGCGAGCTGTCGCGTGGGGACGCGCGGCGCGCGCGAGCGGCTCGGTGCCTTCGCTCAAGATCTCGCTGAGCTTCGGGCTCGTCGCGATCGATCGCGTCAAGCGCGGCGTCGCGCCATGGGCCGGCTCGGGCTCTCCCCGGGCGGCTGGCCGCACGCTCGAGCGCGCGGGGTGGTTGCGCGTGCGCTCGGCGCGACGGCCGAGCTCCGCGGCGACGCCTTCGGGATGCCGCTGAGCGAGCCACGTGCGCAGGCGCGCGGCCGCCTCTGCGGCGGACTTCGGGCGCGCCGCCGGCTCGGGCTCGAGCAGCTGATCGATCAGCGCTGCGAGCTCGGCGTCGGCGGCGCCTTCGGCGGCGAGGCTCTTGGGACGCTCGGCCGTCTGCGTGCCGGATGCGTCGCGGGAAAGCGCGCGTGTGCCCGTGAGCGCTTCGTAGAGCACGGTGCCGAGCGAGAATAGATCGCTCTGTGGCCCGAGCGCGTCGCCCCGAGCCTGCTCCGGGGACATGTGACCGGGCGAGCCGAAGAGCTCGCCGGGCGTGCTGTGCGCGAGCGGCGCCGCGATCCCGAAATCGAGCAGGCGCACGTGACCGCCCGCGTCGATGATCACGTTGCGCGGGGTCACATCGCGGTGCACGAGCCCGAAACGCTCGTGCGCGTAACGCAACGCCTCGCACACTTGGGCGCCGACGTGCGCGCACATCGCTTCACCGAGCGGTCCGTCGGCGAGCA
>JBIOJD010000423.1:0-3720 GCA_044450485.1 Polyangiales bacterium
ACAGCTTCGGCTCCGCGATGCTGGCCGCAGTCGTCTACGGGGTGTTGTTCGTAGCCATCGGCTGGCTGATCCACATCGGGGTCGCGTTGCTGTCGATCGTGCCGGGCGTGCTCACGCTGGGGCTCTTCTTCCTGCTCGTGCCTTTGATCGCGAACGCGATTCTGCTGAAGCTCACCGCGCGCATGCTCTCGTCGTTCGACATCGGCAGCTGGCGGGCCGCGTTCCTGCTCAGCTTGGCGCTGAGCGTCGTGAATCTTGTGCTCGATCCCAAGCGGCGTCCGCAGCGCCGTCTCGACTGACCACCGATGATCACCCCGACCGAAGCCCTGGGCCTCTCTTTCGCCACGCTCGACACGCGCGTGCGCCAGGCATTGCGTCACGTGAGCGACGCGGCGCTCGCGCGCATCGCCAAGCGCCTCGAGGACGACGCGCGGGTGAATCAGGTGACCTACGAGCGCGACGGAGTGGCCGAGCCCGTGCGCATCGTCCTGCGCCCGCTGCTGCTCATGCCCGAGCAGCTGGCCTACGTGCACCAGGTCTGCTCGCGCCTGCACGACGCGCTCAAGCGGCTGCCGTTGCTCTACTTCGACGACCCGGACGTGCGCCGCACGCTGCGGATCTCCGAAGCCGAAGAAGAGTGGCTCCGTGACGCCTGGAGCGCACACCACGCGAGCGTGAATCCCGTCTACAGCCGGCTCGACGCGGTGTGTAATTTCTCGGCCGCCGGCTGGCGCGAGTCTTTGCAATTCATGGAGCCGAATCTGTCGGGCGTGGGCGGCATCCACTACGGACCTCTGGCCGAGGCGCTCGTGATGCGAGACGTCGTGCCAACGCTGCTCGCCCACGACCCGGAGCTGCGGATCGAGTTGCCGCGCGACCAGCGCGAGCTGTTCCTGCAGGTCTTGCTCGACCACGCGCACGCGATCGGCCGGCCGAGCCCGAACCTTTGCTTCATCGAGCCCAAGTACACGAGCGGCGGCAGCGACGAGCAGCCCGCGCTCGTGCACTACGTGCAGGGCCGACACGACGGCAGCGTCGTGCACGCCGACCCCACCGAGCTGCGCCTGGTCGGCGACGAGGTCTTCTACGAAGACGTGCGCGTCGACGTCGCGTATCGGGACTACGAGACGCGGGATCTGATCGCGCTCGGGAACACGGAGAACCACGATCTCGCCGCGATGCGCGCGCTCTTCCGCCAGAACCGCGTGGTGTCATCGATCGGCGGCGACTTCGATCACAAGAGCTGCTGGGAAATCTTGACCGACCCGCGGATCGTGAGCCGCCACTTCACCGCCGAAGAGCGGCGCTTGTTCGCCAAGCACGTGCTCTGGACACGCGTGCTCTCCGATCGCCGCACCACGCTGCCGCACGGCGAAGGCGACCTGCTCGAGCACGTGCGCACGCAACGCGAGGACCTCGTCATCAAGCCCACCCGAGGCTACGGGGGCCAAGGCATTCACATCGGCCGACTGACCACCCAGGCCGATTGGGACAGCCTCGTCGACCACGCGTTGGGCCTGTGCGACGACCCGCATCGCTCGTACGTGGTGCAACAGGCCACCACGCTGCCCGTGCACGAGTTCCCCACCGTAGATGGCACCGGCCGCGTCCACGAAGAGCCCTTCTACACCGTGATGGGCTTTGCAGCGACCGACGGTGGGCTCGGCGTGCTGTGCCGCGTGTCGCAGAAACAAGTGGTCAACGTCTCCCAGCGCGGCGGGCTCGCTGCGGTGCTCGTGGGTCATGCGCCCTCGGAGCTGCGTGCACCGCTGCGCGCGCCGTTTCGCGCCGAAGGCTCCGAAGACAGGTTGCGCGCGCAGATCTCGGACTTGCGCGGGCTCGACGCCGCCATCGGCTTGCTCGGCTGGGACGAGGAAACCTATCTTCCCGACGCTGCGCGTGCGGGCCGCGGGGTACAGTTGGCCACGCTCGAAAGCTTGCGCCACCGATTGCTGACCGCCGACGCGCTCGGGGACGTGATCGAGGAGGCCGCCGTTCACGCAGAGCCGGCCGGGTTGCTCGAGGCCGAGCTCGTGCGGCTGCGGCGACTGCGTCGGATCGCGCTCGCCCTGCCCGACGACCTCGTGCGCGCGTTTGCACAGGCGCGCTCGCACGCGCTCGCGCACTGGGAGCAAGCGCGCAAGGATGACGATTTCGCTTCGTTCGCGCCGGCGCTGCTGCGTTTGCTCGGCTTGGTGCGCGAGCGTGCACAGGCCCTGCAGCGCGGTGACGAGCTCTACGACGGGCTGCTCGACGAGTACGAGCCGGGGATGACACGCGCACGGCTCGGACCGATCTTGCGTGAGCTGAGAGGCCGCCTGACGCCGCTGTGCGCCGAGCTCGCCGAGCGCACGGCGCGCGACTCCGACCGCCTGCCCCCCGGACGCTATGCGGACGCCGCGCAGGAACGCGTGTGCCGCGCCTTGCTCACCGACATGGGCTTCGACTTCGAGCGTGGCCGCCTCGACCGCTCGAGCCATCCCTTCACGCTCAGCGCAGGCGAAGACGACGTGCGCGTCACCATTCGCGTGAACGAGAGCAATCCCCTCACCGCGATCTTTGCCGCGCTGCACGAGGGCGGACACGGGCTCTACGATCAGGGTTTCGCGCCGGAGCTACGCGGCACGCTCTTGGCCGAGGGCCCAGGCATGGGCATCCACGAGTCGCAATCGCGGCTGTGGGAGAACGCGATCGGCCGCAGCCGCGCATTCTGGCAGCACTGCACGCCCAAGCTGCAGAAAGAGCTCGGCGGGCCGCTGGCAACGCTCGCTGCGGAGGTCGCGTACCGCACGGTCAACGTGGTCCGTCCGGGCGCGAACCGCGTCGAGGCCGACGAGGTCAGCTACAACCTCCACATCGCGATGCGCTACGATCTCGAGCTCGCGCTGCTGCACGGCGACCTGCCGATCGAAGAGCTTCCGGTGGCGTGGACCGAGCAGAGCAGACGACTGCTGGGCGTGAAGCCCGTCGGCGCCAGCGACGGCTGCCTGCAAGACGTGCATTGGGCGCTCGGCGCGTTCGGCTACTTCCCGACCTACGCGCTCGGCAACCTCTACGCCGCGCAGCTCATGGAAACCTTTCGCACCCACCACCCCGACTTCGACGCCGAGCTGGCTCAGGGACAGATGGCGACCTTGCTCGGTTGGCTCAGGCAGAACATCCACGCCCACGGCCACCGCTACCGCGCCGACGAGCTGATCGAACGCACCTGCGGAAAGCCCCTCGACGTCGAAGCGTTCTTCCGCGCGATCGCGACGAAGCACGACATGGGAAAGACTTGATGGTCGCTTCGCCAAAAACTACAGATCATCCGGTATGGACGGATCCGGTCTTGCGTTGGCAGGCGCTTGCTTGGCGGGCTTCGCGCTGCGAGCGGGCGCCGGCTTGTTCTTGAGCGCGTGCTCGGCTGCGGCGCGCTGCGCCTCGGCTTCGTTGTGAGCGCTCGCGACCTCCTTGGCGAGCCCGACGGGCAGGGGCCCGGTGGCCGATGGGTCGAGCCGCTGCTCGGTCTCGACGACACGCGCGAGCGCCTCGTCGACCCTGTGCAAGAGCCGCTCGAGCGCTGCGTTCCATTTGGCGAGCTGTTGCGCGTGCGCTTGCTTCGCTTCTGGGCTCCCGCCCTCCGGCCGCGGGCGTTCCTCGAGCAGCGAGCGATGCTGCGTCATCAGCTCTTGCAACTTCTCGTTGCGCGCCTGCAGCTCGTGGAGCAGCGAGCGCACC
>JBIOJD010000424.1:0-3717 GCA_044450485.1 Polyangiales bacterium
CACAAAGGCGCGCTCACCCGTTCCCTCCTCCGAATCAGTGCGCCCTCAGTCGCACCAAAGCAAGCTGGCGAGGTGGCGGAGGTGATGTCGGGGGTCTCCGAACGTGTGCTGCGCCCACTGGGCGCGGCGGAAGAAGAGCTGGGCGTTGCACTCGTAGGTGAAGCCGATCGCGCCGTGAAACTGGATCGCGCGGTCCGCGGCATACGCGTAGGTGTCGCCGAGCTGCGCTTTGGCCATGCGCAGCGCCACTTCGGTCTCCGGATCGTCGCGGTCGAGCAGCGTCGCAGCGTGATAGAGCAACGACCGGCCCTGCTCGATGGCGCACATGATCTCGACCATCGGATGCTTGAGCGCTTGGTACGAGCCGATCGGCTGGCCGAATTGCTTGCGCGTCTTCAAGTAGTCGAGCGTGAGCTGCATCACGCCCTCTGCACCGCCCGACATCTCGGCCGCGACCAGTAGCGTGCCGATGCGCCATGCGCGCTCGAGCGCCAGCACAGCGTCGCCGCCGTCGAGCAGCGCCTGCCTTTCCAGGGTCAACCCGTCGAGCACGAGCCGCGAGCTGCGGCGAGTCTCGTCGATCAAGAGCTCGCGTTGTAAACGGCCCGCGAGCTGCTCGGACTCTACGACGAACAGCGCGGGCCGTTCGCCCAGCCGCGCCGCGATCACCAGCAAGTCTGCCGATTGCGCGTCGAGCACGAAGGTCTTGGTCCCCGACAGGACGTAGCCGCCTGAGGTGATCTGAGCCGCAGCCGACAGATCCAGTTCGTACGAGCCGCTCGGCTCGCTCAGCGCAAGCGTGCCGATGGCGTCGCCACGCACCAGCAGCGGCAGCCAGTGCTGCTTTTGCTCAGGATTGCCGGCTACGAGCAGCACTTGGGCCGCGAGCGTCGAAGCGAGAAAGGGTGAGCCAAACACCCTCTGGCCCATCGGTTCGACCACCCCGCACAGCACGCCGGCCCCCATCCCCGCGCCACCGTACGCCTCCGGTACGGCCGCACCGAGCCATCCGAGCTGCGCCATCTCCCGATACAGCGCGCGATCGAACCCGTCCTCGGTCTGCATCGCACGCCGCACCGCCGCGAAGTCCCAGCGCGCCGCGAGCAGCTCGCTCGCGCTCTTTGCGAGCAACGCTGCATCCTCGCCCCATTCGATGTCCGCGCGGGCTGGCATACGCTCATCGCTTCGGCAGGCCGAGCACACGCTCGGCCAGAATGTTCATTTGGATTTGGCTGGTGCCGCCGCCGATGGTCGCGGAGAACGCGTTCATGTGGCTGCGCTGCCATGCACCGTCCGCGTAAGCGTGCGCGTCACCCACGTAGAGGTTCGCGTTCGCGCCTTGCAGGCTCACCGCAAACGCGCACAAGCGCCGACGGAATTCGCTGTTCACCAGCTTGCCCATCATCGCCGGCGCGTGCGGTCGCGGACCACCGAGCCCCGGGACGCGTGCCCGCTGCATGCTCAGCTCGAGGCCGCGCTCGTCGATCGCAAAGCGGACGAGCTGATCGCGCACGATCGGATCTTCGATCGCAGGACGGCCGTCCCTCTGCACTTCGCGGGCCATCTGCGCGACCTCCGCCACCCGCAGCGGGACCATACTGAGGCCACCCGCTTGACCGCCCTCCGCACCGCGCTCGAACGACAGCGTCACCAGAGCAATTGCCCAACCTTGACCTTCGTCGCCGAGCCGGCAGCTCGCGGGAATGCGCGCGCCTTCGAAACGCGTCTCGGTGAAGCCGTGCTCGCCGGTCATCTTCTGAATCGGCAGCGTGGTCACACCCGGCACGTCCATGGGCGCGAGAAAAAACGAGAGGCCCTCGTACTTGCTAGTCACCGTGAGATCGGTGCGCGCGAGCAAGATCATGTGCTTGGCGTACATGCCGAGGCTCGTCCAGATCTTGGTTCCGTCGAGCACGTACTGCTCGCCGTCGCGTACGGCGGTCATCCGGGCACCTGCGAGATCAGAGCCGTTCTCCGGCTCGGAGAAACCTTGGCACCAGATCTCTTCACCGCTGAGGATCTCGGGGATGTAACGCTTCTTCTGTACCTCGGTGCCGAGCCGCAAGATCGTGGGCCCGGCCCAGAACAGGCCGATGACGTTGACCATGAACGGGACCCGCGCGCGCCCCATCTCCGAGCTCACGACGTGTTGGTACGCGGCAGGCAGGCCTCCTCCACCGTACTCCTTGGGCCAGGCCATGCCGAGATAGCCCGCTTCGTAAACCTTGGCTTGCCAGTCCCGCAGGTACGCGAACTGCGCGTCGGTGCCGACCTCCATGAAGCTGTCGGGCAGCTTGAACGACGGCGGCTTTGGCGCATTGCTCGCGAGCCACGCGCGCACGCGCTTGCGTAGATCCTCGAGCTCTGCAGCGGTCGGTTCGGTGGTCATCGCAGCCTCGTCAGAATCTCGCCACGCCGAAGGTATTGGATCTCAGCTGCGCACGTCGCGCGTGCAAGCACGTCTCGAGCGCAAGCAGCAGGACCTTGCGTGAATCGCACGGGTCGATGATGCCATCGTCGAACAAACGCGCGCTGCAGTACATGGCTTCGCTCGTGGCGTCGAGGCCGCCCTCGATCGCCGCGGCCTGTGTGTCGAGCGCCGCAGCCGTGGCTTCGTCCAGGCTCGCGCCGCTGCGGGCGAGCTTCTGCTCGGCCACGATGCGGATCACCTTGGCGGCCTGCGCGCCACCCATCACCGCGGTGCGCGCAGTCGGCCATGCGAACACGAAGTCGGGCTTGAGCGCACGACTCGCCATCGCGTAGTTGCCAGCCCCATAGCTGTTGCCGACGACCAGCGTGAGCTTGGGCACGCGCGCGTTGGCAACGGCCTGAATCAGCTTGGCCCCGTGCTTGACCTGGCCCTGCTGCTCGGCCTCGACCCCGACGAGAAAACCAGTGGTGTTCTGCAGGAAGATCACCGGCGTGCCGCTCTGGTCGCAGAGCTGGAGCATTTCCGCGGCCTTCTTCGCACCGTTCGGCGTGATCGGCGCATTGTTGCCGATCACGGCCGCACGATGGCCGCCGAGGTGAATGTGGCCGCACACCGTGCCCTGGTCGATCTCGGCTCCGAGCTCGAGGAAGCGCGAGCCGTCCGCGATGCGCGCGATGATCTCGCGCACGTCGTAGAACACTTTGGGGTCCTCGGGCACGATCGCTTCGAGCTCCCGCGGATCTCGAAGCGGCGCCTCGGGCGTCGCATCGCACGGCCCGAGCGCCACCTGCGGAAGCTGCGCCACGATCTCGCGCGCGATCCGGATGCCGCCTGCGTCGTCCTCGGCCAGATACTCGCCCGTGCCCGAGATGCGGCCGTGCATCTCCGCGCCACCGAGCTCCTCGACACCCGCGACCTCACCGGTCGCAGCCTTGAGCAAAGGAGGCCCTGCGAGAAAGAGCTGTGTCTGCCCGCGTACCAGCACCACGTAGTCGGAAAGCGCCACGTGGTACGCGCCGCCCGCGGTCGCGTTGCCGTGCGCGACCACGACTTGGACGATGCCGGCCGCCGAGAGCTCCGCCTGCTGGCAGTAGCACAGCCCGCCCTCGATGAACGCATACGCACCCCACGGGTCGGCCCCGCCACCACCTTCGAGGTTTCCGCCGCCGCTCTCGCTCAGCGACACGATCGGCAAACGCTGGCGTCGGGCGATCTCCTGCAGGCGCAGCATCTTCTGCGTGGTGACCCGACTGATCGTCCCGCCCTTGACAGCGTAGTTCCACACG
>JBIOJD010000425.1:0-3708 GCA_044450485.1 Polyangiales bacterium
AACGCGACCACGTTGTCGCGGCGCACGCCCGGCACCTCGGCCACCGTCCACTCGAGATCCTGGGGATAGATGTTGGCCCCGCGGATGATGATCAAGTCCTTGATCCGACCGCACACGTACACGTTGCCGTCGGCCAGGTAGCCGAGGTCGCCGGTGTGCAGCCAGCCCTCGCGAAAGCTCTCGGCGGTGATCTGCGGATTGCCGTAGTAGCCGAGCGTCACGCTCGGTCCGCGCGTCAGGATCTCGCCCACCTCGCGCTCGCCGACTTCGCGGCCCTGGTCGTTCACGATCTTGATCGCGTGACCCGGGAACGCCGGCCCGCATGACGCGAGCTCGAGGCTGTCCTCGCCGCTCGACGCCGACGTCGCCTTGCCGAGCTTCATCGCCTCGGCGCTCACCCGGTCGGTCTTCATCGCGTCGGCGTGCGCATGGAAGCTGATCGCGAGCGTGGATTCGGCCATGCCGTAGCACGGCATGATCGCGGTCGCGGGGAAGCCCACGCGCGAGAACAGATCCACGAACGTGCGCATCACCTGCGGATTGACCGGCTCGGCGCCGCAGCCAGCGATCCTGAGCTTCGTGAGGTCGAGCCCCTCCAGATCTTTGTCGCGCGTGCGTTTGACCGCGAGCCCATAGGCGAAGTTCGGCGCGAAGGTGATGGTGCCGCCGTAGTCGCTCATCGCCTGCATCCACATGGTCGGCCGGCGCGCGAAGGACTCGGTCGGAAGCAGCACGGTCGAGATGTCGTGCGCGATGGTGCCGAGCACGAAGCCGATCAACCCCATGTCGTGGAACAGGGGCAACCAGGTGATGGCGATGTCCTCTTCGCGCCGGTCGAGACCCTTTGGGCCCAGGAACGCATCGGCATTCGCAATCAGGTTGCGATGGGTGACCATCACGCCCTTGGGCATCGAGGTGCTGCCCGAGGTGAATTGCAGAAAGCACAGATCGTCCGGCTCGATGGCCGGGAGGGTCAGCTCGGGCGTCGGCTGATCGGAACGGAAGAATTCCTCTGCCAAGAGAATTTTCTCTATTTGGACGCCACGCTCGACCACTTCCTCGATGACCGGGCGGGTGTTCTCCAGCGTCACCAGCGCGCGCGCGCCCGCCGCCTCGACGATGTGCGAGACCGTCTCGACGTAGGCGTTCCTGGCCTTGAAGCTCGCGCGCGGATACATGGGCACGGGCACCACGCCCGCCATCACCGCGCCCAGAAAGCTCAACACGAACTCGTGCGGCTCGGCGATCACGAGCGCTAGACGCTGGCCTTTTTCCATGCCCGACGCGCGCAGCAGCGCACCGCGCCGGCGCGCTTCGCGCTCGAGCTCGCGCCATTGGAAGAAGCGTTCGCTGCCGTCGAGCGCGCGAAAACGAAAGCCGCGCTCCGGGCTCGCGGGCAGCGCGCCGAGCGCATCGACGAGCGTGCTCGGCTTGGTTCTAAGCATTGCGCGGGTATCTAGAAGCCCGGCGTCCGAGCTGTCAAGCGCAGCGAAAACCTCGGCAAAATTAGGCCAATCGGCCAACTCGTGAACGTCGCGAAAGGTTGCGGAGCAGCAGGGGGCAGGATAGCTTGCGCGCAACGATGACACGCGTGTTGGTGACTGGCATGGGGGTGGTGAGCTCGCTCGGGCTCGGGCGCGAAGCGTTCTGGGACGGCATCGTCGCAGGGCGCAAGGGCTTCTCCACCGTCGAGAGCTTCGACACCGACGGGCTCGATCGCTCGGTCGCAGGCGAGGTCAAAGGCTTTCGCGCGCGCGATTTCCTGACCAGCGCAGAAGCGCGCAGGACCGGTCGTTGTTCCGCGTTCGCGCTGGCGGGCGCACGCATGGCCATCGAGGACGCGAAGCTCACGCAGGAGCAGCTCGCGGGCGAGCGCACCTCGGTGATCGTCGGCACCACGATGGGCGAGGCCGATGTGATCGGCCGGCTCGAGGACGTGTGGATCCGCCAGGGCACCGCCGCGCTCGACGCCGCCAAGCTTCCGCTCTACGGCACGACGCTGCTGCCGATCCACCTCGCGCGCGCGTTCGGTGCCCGCGGCATGGTGCAGGCGCTGCCCGCGGCGTGCGCCGCCGGCAACTACGCGATCGCATTCGCGGCGGACCTGATCCGCTCGGGCCGCGCCGACGTGGTCATCACGGGCGCGAGCGAGCTGCTGCAGAAACACCAATTCGCGGGCTTCGTGCGGCTCGGCGCGGTCGCGCCCGACCGCTGCCAGCCGTTCGACAAGAACCGCCGCGGGATCATCATCGGTGAAGGCTCGGCGATCCTGGTGCTCGAGTCCGAGGCGCACGCGGTGCGCCGCGGCGCAGCGGTGCTGGCCGAGGTCGGCGGTTGCGGCCTGGCCTGCGACGCGCACCACATCACGCGCCCCCATCCCGAGGGCGCCGGCAGCTTGGCTGCGATGCGCGATGCGATCGCGCGCAGCGGCATCACGGCCGACCAGGTCGACTTCGTGAATGCGCACGGCACGGGCACGCAGGCCAACGACAAGATCGAGTCGCACGTGGTGCGCCAGGTGTTCGGCGATCGCTTGGTGCCGGTGAGCAGCCTCAAGAGCATGATCGGTCACTGCATGGGCGCGGCCAGCGCGCTCGAGGCCGTGGCCTGCGTGATGACCGTGCAGACCGGCGTCTATCCGCCGACCGTCAGCTTCGAGACGCCCGATCCAGAGTGCCCGGTCAACCTCGTGGCCAATCGCGCCGCGCTCGGCCGCGCCGACGTGGTGCTCAACAACTCCTTGGCTTTTGGCGGCTACGACGCGGTCGTGACCTTCGCCCGTCCGGGCGTGTTACCCGAACCGCGGCCCAGCCTCTACGCGTGAAGCCGCTCTGCATCACCGGGGTTGGGCTGGTCAGCCCGATCGGGATCGGCTTTGCGGCGTTTCGCTCGTCGCTCTCTGACCTGAAAGCGCTCGGCGGAAGCGCGTTTCGCCCAGAGTCGGGCGTGCTGTCGCCGGAAAAGATCCCGTCGCCGCTCGCCGCCGAGGTGCTCGGTTTCGACCCCACGCCGTTTCTCGGCAGCAAAGGCCTGCGCAACCACGATCGGATGACGCTGTTCTTGCTGGTCGCTGCCAAACAGGCTCTCGAGGATGCGGGCCTCAAGCAAGCGGGCGTGCACGCGGCCTACGGCGCGGAGCGCATTGGCCTGTGCTCGGCCACGGCTTACGGCTCGCTCGACGCGATCCACGAGCTGGTCGAGGTCGCGGAGCTGCAGGATCCGCGCTTCGTCAATCCCAACCGTTTTCCGAACACGGTGATCAACTCGCCGGCGGGCTACGTGAGCATCTGGGAAGATCTGCGCGCGCCCAACGTGACCGTGGTCGACGGCAATTGCGGCGCGCTCGACGCGGTGCTCACCAGCGAAACGCACTTGAGCAACGGCCGTGCCGATGCGTTCCTGGTCGGTGGCGGCGAAGTGCTGAGCGAGTCGCTCTATACGGCCTTTCGCAGGCTCAAGGTCGTGGCTGACGGCGACCGGCGCTACCTGCCCGGCTCGCCCGAGAGCGAAGGCATGCGCATCGGCGAGGGCGCAGTCTACATGGCGATCGAGCGCTGTGCCGACGCCGAGAAACGTGGCGCCAAGCGCTACGGACGGGTGCTCGGCTATGGCAATGCGTTCGAGCCGCCCGAGTCCGAAGCTTCGATCGTGCATGCGTCGCAGCGAGCGGTCGAGCGCACCATCGCGATGGCCTTGCGCGACGCGGAC
>JBIOJD010000426.1:0-3676 GCA_044450485.1 Polyangiales bacterium
AGCGGCTCGAGCAGGAGCTCGGCGTCCCGCTCTTGCGTCGGGACAATCGCCACGTGGAGCTCACCGGGGCAGGCGCGCGCGTGCAGCGCTACGCCAGCGAGACGCTTTCCGAGCTCGCCCGGTTGCAGGAACAGCTCCGCGGAGAGCAGCGTGCTCTGTGTGGGACGCTTTCGCTGTTCTGTTCGGTGACCGCCGCCCACAGCTTCTTGCCCACGCTGCTCAACCGCTTCAGGCAAGCCTACCCGCAGGTGACGATTCGGCTGCAGACCGGTGACGCGGTCAGCGCGCTCGCCGTGCTGCGCGACGATCGCGCCGACGTCACGGTCGCGGCGTTGCCCGAGCGCCTGCCCGGCTCTTTGCTCGCGCGCGCGATTGCGTACACCGAGCTGTCGTTCGTGGCTCCGCGCGCCGACTGCGAGGTCAGCCGTATGGTCGACCGCAGCCCGATCGACTGGGCGGCAGTGCCGATGGTGCTCCCGGAATCAGGCCTCTCGCGCCAGAGCGTCGACCGCTGGTTTCGCAAGCGGCGCACGACGCCGCGCATCTACGGTGAGGTGGCGGGCAACGAAGCCGCGCTCGCGCTCGTCAGCCTCGGCTGCGGTGTCGGTGTCGTGCCTGGGCTGGTGATCGAGAAGAGCCCACTGCGGAGCGAAGTGCGCAGTCTCGACGTCCAGCCGCGTTTGCCCGACTTTCGCGTGGGCTTGTGCACCAAACGCAAGAACCTCGCATCGCCGATCGTGCACGCCTTCTGGGAATCGATTTCCGAGCCCTGATTTGGTACAAGCGATGGGACATGCGGCGCGTCAGCGTTTCGAGCGGAGCGCCCTGGGAGAGCAGGGTCGGCTATGCGCGGCTGGTGAAGCTGGGCCGCCAGATCTACGTGAGCGGCACGACGGCGCTCGGCGCTGGCGGTGAGCTGGTCGGCGTCGGCGATGCGTACGTTCAGACCGTGCAGAGCCTGCGCAACATCGAGCGCGCGCTGCAGCAGGTCGGCTCGGGGCTGTGGGACGTCGTGCGTACCCGCATGTTCGTCGCAGACATCACGCGCGACTTCGACCTGATCGGGCGCGCGCACGCCGAGCTCCTCGGCGCGGTCAAGCCTGCGACGAGCATGGTGCAAGTGAGCGCGCTGGTCGATCCACGCATGCTGGTCGAGATCGAGGCGGATGCGGTGCTCGGCGCCGGGCGCGCGGTCGAGAACGAACGCCCGCGCATCGTGGAAGCGAGCTTCGAGCCGAGCTCCGATCTCGCCGCGATGCTCCGCGCGGTGGACCTGCCGTTGCCGCACGAGAGCGACCCTGTGAGCATGCTCAAGGCGTACGTCGGCGGCGAGCTCGTGGGCTGCGTCGGCTATGGCCGTCACGGTGGCGACGCCGTGCTCCATTCTCTGGTGGTCATTCGCGAGGCCAAAGGGGAGGGTGTGGGTCGCTCGCTCGTGCAGAGCGTGATCGATCGTCTGAGAGAGGCTGGCGCGCGCCGCGTGTACCTCGCGACCACGGATACGGCGCGTTACTTCGGCTATCTCGGCTTCTCGCCGGTGGCGCGCGAAGCGGTCGCGCCCGAGGCGCTCGCGTCGTCCGAGCTCGCCCAGTACGGCGACGACGAAGCCACGTACATGTGCTTCACGATCGACCCATCCTGAAGCAGGAGGGACGCCTGATTCGAACAGCAGCCGCCAAGCCTTCGCGTGAGCGAAGCGAACCCCGCGGGAGAGTGGGTCCCGACGAGCTTTGCTCGGCGGGCGGGAGGGTCGCGTGACCCTCCCGAAACTCAAGCTGATTCACGCGGCGGATTTGCACGTGGACAGTCCGCTGCGGGGACTATCGCGCTACGAGGGCGCGCCGGTGCAGGAGCTGCGCAACGCGACACGGCGGGCGCTCGAGAATCTAGTCGGGCTCTGCATCGAGGAACGAGCGGCGCTCTTGCTGCTCGCGGGCGATCTGTTCGATGGCGATTGGCGCGACTACTCGACTGGCCTGTTCTTCGCTTCACAGATGGCCCGCTTGCAGCAGGCTTCCGTGCGCGTCGTCACGCTGCGCGGCAATCACGATGCACAGAGCCAGATCACGAAGCAGCTCCGCATGCCGGACAACGTGCGCGAGCTCTCGACTCGCAAGCCGGAGACGGTGATCTTCGAAGATCTCGGCGTCGCGGTGCACGGTCAGAGCTACGCCCGTCGCGCGGTAACGGAGGACTTGGCTGCGGGCTACCCGGCGCCGATCGGCTCGCTGCTCAACATCGGCCTGCTCCACACCTCGCTCACCGGTCGACCCGGCCACGAGCCCTACGCGCCCACTACGCTCGATGTGCTGCGCGGCAAGGGCTACGATTACTGGGCGCTCGGCCACGTCCATGCGCGCGAGGTCGTGAGCGAAGATCCGTGGGTCGTCTTCCCAGGCAATCTGCAGGGCCGTCATGCTCGTGAGACGGGCGCCAAGGGGGCGACCGTGATCGAGGTGCAGGAAGGGCGGATTCGAGGGGCTCGCCACGAGGTGCTCGATGCCGTGCGCTATGCCGTGTGCGAGGTGGACGCGAGCGTGGCCGCGAGCTTGGATGACGTGCTCGATCTCGTCCAGCGCCAGCTCGGGCGCAGCGCATCGGAGGCCGGCGGCAGGTTGCTGTGCGCGCGGGTCGTGCTGCGTGGGTCGACCCGAGCGCACGTCGAGCTGGCGCGCGATGAAGAGCGTTTGCGCGCAGAGATCGAGCGCTGCGCGCTGTCGGTGGCCGAGGGCATGGTGTGGCTCGAGCGAGTCGAGCTCGCGACGCGTGGGCTGCTCGACGCGGCGCGGCTCGCGGAGCGCGACGACGCGATGGGGCAGCTCGCGGGCGCTCTGCACGGTCTCGCGAGAGACTCAGTCGCGCTCGGCAAGCTGTGCGTGCCGGTGTTCGAGGAGCTGGGGCGGAAGTTGCCGGACGAGGCCAAGAAAGGCGACGGCGGTCTGCGGCTCGACGATCCCGAGTTTTTCGCGAAGCTCCTGCCCGAGGTCAGAGAGCTCCTGCTCGCGCGACTGCTGGACGGGGAGGGCGCGTGAGGCTGCTCGAGCTCAGGCTGATCGCCTTCGGCTCGTTCACCGACCGAACGCTCGATCTGTCGCAACCACCGCCTGCGTTTCATCTCGTGTACGGGCCCAACGAGGCGGGCAAGAGCACGGCGCTGCGCGCGATCCTGGGGCTCTTCTACGGCATCGAGGACCGCACCGCCGACGACTACCTTCACCCCAAGCCCAGTCTGCGCGTCGCGGCCCGTTTGTGCGACGCGAGTGGCCAGGAGCTCTCCGTCGTGCGGCGCAAGGGCAAGAAGGACACCCTGCTCGATCCCGACGGAAAGCCAATCGACGAGGCGCTGCTCTCACGCATGCTCGGCGGCCTGCCGGAGCCACTGTTTCGCAGCATGTTCGGGCTCGACCACGAGCGCTTGCGGCAAGGCGGCGAGCAACTGAGGCTCGGACGAGGCGATCTCGGCGAGAGCTTGTTCCAGGCTGGCGTGGGAGCGCGCGGCGTGCACGACATCCTGGCCGCGCTCGATCACGACGCGGACCTCATCTTCAAGCCGCGCGGTCAGCGCTCGCTCAACGAAGCGATCAGAGGCTTCGAGGACGCGCGCAGGCGGATCCGCGACCAGGCCAAGCACGCGGAGGGATTTCGGGCGCAAGAAGACGAGCTTGCGCAAGTGAGG
>JBIOJD010000427.1:0-3675 GCA_044450485.1 Polyangiales bacterium
AGCTTCGGTCATGATCACTGTCCATCACCTGAACAACTCTCGCTCCCAGCGGATCCTGTGGCTGCTCGAGGAGCTCGGGCTCGAGTACGAGATCGTTCACCACACGCGGCAGCCGATCGGGTTGGCGCCTGCAGAGCTGAAAGCCATTCATCCGTTGGGCAAGGCGCCGATCGTCGAGATCGACGGATACGTCATGGCCGAGTCCGGTGCCGCCGTCGAGCTGATCACGCTGCGTCATGGTCGCGGCAGACTGATGCCGGACCAGACGGCCGCAGACTACCCGCGCTACATCGAGATGTTGCACTACCCCGAGGGCTCGGCGGCGGGGCCGCTCGCCATGATGCTCTTTGGCAGGCTCTTCCGCGTCGAGAACCAGGCCTACCACAGCTACGTGGCGGGCCAGGTCGAGCTGCACATCGGGTACATCGACGGCCTGCTCCACGGGCGCGAGTTCTTGATCGGCGACCAGTTCAGCGCTGCCGACATTCAGTTGACGTTCACCTTGCAGATGGCACGGCGTTCCAAGTTGCTAGAAGAGCGCACAGAGCTCTTGGCCTACATCGCGCGTATGGAAGAACGCGAAGCGTACAAGCGAGCCATCGACAAAGGTGGACCCTTCACCCTCAACCTCAGGTGAAGCGACCCCGTCGACACGCTCACAGCAGCAGGGTGATCGTCGAGCTCGAGACGCGCGCTTGCACGCCAAGTTCGGCTGAACGAGCTACGCCCTCTTTGCGTCAGCGAAGCTGTCCAGCGCGCAGGCGCTGGAAGAACGCCGAGAGCTGCTCGGCGCACTCGGTGCCGAGCACGCCGCTCGTGAGGTCGAAGCGGTGGTTGAGCCGGCCGTCCTGGCCGATCGCGTAGAGCGAGCGTACCGCGCCGGCTTTGGGATCGTCGCACCCGTAGACCAGGCGCGCCACGCGCGCGTGCACCAGCGCGCCTGCGCACATCGCACAAGGCTCGAGCGTCACGTAGCAAGTGACGTCGAGCAAGCGCCAGCTCCGCACTCGCGCCGCCGCCGCCCGCAACGCCACCATCTCCGCGTGCGCCGTCGGATCCTGCGCCTGCTGCCGCAAGTTGTGCCCAGTCGCGATCACCTCGGAGCCACGCACCAGCACACACCCGACCGGCACATCTCCCGCTGCCGCAGCGACCTCGGCCTCTTGCATAGCAAGCGCCATGAACCCTTCGTCACTCATGGCAGGTGAGGTGACCCGCGGAGCCTGTCACCGCGCGAGCGATTTTCGCGCTGAGGGGTGAGTCGGCGCTTGCGAGCGATTTTCGCGCTGAGGGGTGAATCGGCGCTTGCGAGCGATTTTCGCGCTGAGGGGTGAATCGTCGCTCCGCGACGAGAGGGGAGCAAAGCTCCCACTCCGCGTGGGGTGGGTCCCGCCGAGCTTTGCTTGGCGGGCGGGGAGTCGCGTGACTCCCCGGTAAATTAGAAAGGCCTCGCCACACGCTGATCACCGCTACCGTTGCTCCCTTCCGGGTCTGGCGGGGTTCACGGGCCAGCGTTGGCGAGGCCACAATCCGGTACGAGACCGTCTACGACCGGCGGAGAGAGCGGGATTCGAACCCGCGGTGCCCTTGCGGGCACACACGAATTACAGTCGTGCACCGTCGACCGCTCGGGGCTGTGTCCATTTTTCATTAGGGGCGGCACGCGCCGCCCCTCCCCGGCGAAGTGAATTCGCCGGGGCCCCTCCCCACGCGGAAGGGAGCTGCGCTCCCCTCTCGTCGCGGAGCGACGATTCACCCCTGGCGCGCGGGTCGAGCGAGGCTTCCCACGCGGAAGGGAGCTGCGCTCCCCTCTCGTCGCGGAGCGACGATTCACCCCTGGCAATGGTTGCAACAAAGCGCGCCTCGTCTTGTCTGCGTAACCTTGGCCCAGGAGTGTCAGCGGAGAGCGTGGGATTCGAACCCACGGTGCCCTTGCGGACACACTTGATTTCGAATCAAGCACCTTCGGCCACTCGGTCAGCTCTCCGCGGCGAAACTTATCAGAGGGTCCCCGCGTGTCAACGCTCGGAATTCGACGGTTCCTGACCCGCCAAGCGTTCGTGATGGGCGGCGTCTCGCTCGCTCGCGGGTCGCCGTCCGAGCCCCGCGAGCGCCTGCGGCCCGCCTGCGCGCTTGGCCCACGCTGCAAGCGCCTGCATGCCCTGTTCCACGCTCGCGACCGGCGCATATCCGAGCGTGCGGATCGCGCGCAGGCAGTCGAGCAAGCAGGCGCGCCCGCGGCGCGCGACGTCTTCGGGCCATGCGCCGTCTCGGTGCTGGGCGCGGCGCAGCCACGCGCGGGCGTACGCCAGCGAGTAGGGCTCGGCCCGCGGTGCCGGAAGACCGACGGCCGCGCTCAGCTGCTCGAAGAACTCACGCGCGGTGAGCATGTCCGCATCGGCCACGTGAAACGCTGAGCCGCCCACGCCGGGCGCAGTGGCTGCTGCGATCATGGCTTCGACCAGGTTGTCGACGTACGTGGTGGCGAACAAGTTGTCGCCTCCGCCGTGCAGGCGCACACCGCCGCGCAGCCCTTCTGCGCACAGCCCGGGCAGGTTGGTGCGATCTCCGGGGCCCCACAGAAACGCCGGCCGCAGCGCGGTCACGCACAGCGCCGCGTCGCTCGCGTGCAGAGCGAGCTCTTCGGCCAGGAGCTTGCTGCGCGCGAACGTTCCGAGCGGCGCGTGGCCGAGCACCGCGTCCTCTTTCCAGTGCAAGCGATCGCGGTTGCACAGCGACACGTCGGCGCACGACAAGAGCACCACGCGCTCGACGCCGGCATGGCGCGCGGCCGCGATCACGTTCTCGGTGCCTGCCACGTTGATCCACGACAGCGCCGTGGGCGCAGCGTGAAGCGCGCTCACACCCGCGCAGTGGTAGACCACCTCGCAGCCCGCGGCGGCCTCGGTGACCGTGTTCGGATCGCCGATGTCGCCCGCGTGGACGATCGCCGAGATCGCGTGGAGCGGCTGTGCGTCGCTCGACGCGCGCGCCAGCGCGTGCAGCTCGTGGCCGAGCGCGCGCAGCCTGTGAGCGAGCGCACCGCCCACGAACCCCGTCGCGCCGGTCACCAGCACACGCACGCAGCTGAGGTAGCAGGGTTGGCGCGCGGTGGGAAGCACGGCCGCGCGGCGTCCGCGCCGAGTGCTACGATCCAAGGGTGACGGCGCGGCGAGCTTGGACGTTCGGGCTGCTCTTGCTGTGTGCGTGCGCGGGCTGCAAGGCACGGTGCACGGACCACGACGGGGACGGCTACGGCGCAGGCTGCGCCAAGGGCCCGGACTGCGACGACCGCAATCCCACGCTGTTCAAGGACTGCGCGGCCGCGGCTCGCAAGTGCGCGGCCGATCCGTTCGCCGAGGGTTGTCCCTGCTTGGCGGGCGCGGGCCGGCAGTGCTACGCGGGTGACGACGCGACGATAGGGCTCGGCGCGTGTCGAGCAGGACGGCAGAGCTGTCCGGCCGGCACGTGGGGTGCGTGCGACGGCGAGGTGCTGCCTCATCACGAGCAATGCAATGCCAAGGACGATGACTGCGACGGCATCGTCGACGAGGGCGTGCTGAGCCCGTGCGGCGGCTGCAACTCGGCGTGCGTGGGCGGCGTCTGGGGGCCCCCCGCGGAACCGTTCGAGGCGGGCGGGGAGCTCGCGCTGACACAAGCAGGTGAGCTCACCCT
>JBIOJD010000428.1:0-3645 GCA_044450485.1 Polyangiales bacterium
CCTACTCTCGCAGCGGTTGCACCGCTACCCGCGCTTTCTCGTGCATCCGACCGGGTTTCAGTTTCCGTTCGTGTTCGACTTCACGACCAAGCTCGGCGGGATCATGGCGTGCCAGGAGAACGCCGACTACGTGCTCGAGCGCGACGAGCTGCTCGGCATCTTTCCCGAAGGCCTGCGCGGCGTGTTCACGCTCTATCGCGAGGCGTATCAGCTCCGAAAATTCGGCCGCCACGACTTCGTGAAGATCGCGCTGCGCCACGGCGCGCCGATCATCCCCTTCGTGATCGTGGGCAGCGCCGAGACCTATCCGATCGTCGCCAAGATCGACTGGGACTGGTGGACGCGCAAGACCGACTGGCCGTACTTCCCGATCACGCCCACCCTGTTTCCGTTGTTCCCGGCGCCGTTGCCCTCGAAGTGGTACGTGCGCTTCTTGCCGCCGGTCGACGTGAGCCAGCATCCACCCGAGGCCGCGCGCGACGCCGCACTGGTGCGCGAGCTGAGCGACCGGGTGAAGAAGCAAATGGAGGAGGCGATGGCCGAGCTCTCACGCGATCGCAAGACACTGTTTTTCGGCTGAGCCTGCCGCAATTCCGCCGGCGGCACGGGTGACGGTCCGCTGCGTGGCGGCGTGCCAAAAGCAAACCAAGCAGGGCGGGAAGCCGAGTTTCCGAGCACCGTCCCCTCTCCTCTGCCGACGTCACCAGACGCGGCGGACGCCGTAGGCGTCGAAGTGTGCGTCGCGACCGAGCACAGTGAGGTCGTCTTCCAGGGCTTGGGCGACCATGAGGCGATCGAACGGATCGCGATGGTGCCAGGGCAGCGTTGCGGTCCGGATGGCGTGGTCTTTCGAAATGTCGAGTAGCACGATGCCGCTCTCCAGAGTGCCTCGTGTGACGACATCTTCGAGCGGGTCCTCGAGCCGGAGCTTGCGCAAGCTCAGCTTGATGGCCATTTCCCAGACGCTCGCGATGCTGAGAAATTTCTCGTTTCCGTCGTCCTCGAGCCGACGGCGCGCGGATGCGCGCAGCTTGGAGTCGCCGGCCAGAAACCAGAGGAACGCGTGAGTATCGACGAGCAGCCTCACCGGCTGCGCCTGCGCGCCCGAGGCGGCACGTAGTCAGCAAAGTCGGCGGGCGTTTCCGCAAAATCGGCTGACATTCGGATGCGGCCTTTGAACATCCCGAACCGAGCGCTGCGCTTGTGACTACGAACCGCAGTCAGCCGCACGACGGGTGTGTTCCGGCGCGCAATCACGACATCCTCGCCCCGAAGCGCAGCTTCAATCAGCTCCGACAAGTGCGCCTTGGCTTCGGCCACGTTCACTCGGGTCATGTGCAGAACGTGACATGACCATGTATGTTGGTCAAGTTGACCAGCGTCATGGTCAGCCCGAGAACGACTCGTGCCAGCGCGCGATCTCGTCCTTGGTCGAGAGGTAGCCCTCTTCCGCGATCTCCTCGATCGGATGAAAGTCGAGGAACGGATACTGTCCGACGCGAGGGCGCAGATAGAGGGAAGCCGCAGTGCGCGCTCGCTGGGTCGCGGAGTGGCTGCTCAGCATGGCCGTGCGCGCCAGGATGTGCAGCAGCGTCGGCACCGAGACCTTGTCGAAAGGGTTGACGTTGTGCGCGAGCACCTTCCACCCTGCCGGGTACTCGCGGTAGCGCGCGTCGATCGAGAGGTCGACCGAAGGCCCGACGTCGACCGCGATCACCGGGCCCTGGCCGCGGGCGCGCAGCACGTCGTCGGGCAGGTTGTTGGCGACGCCGCCATCGACGAGCAGCTCGGTGCCGTGCACCACGGGCGGGACCAGCCCAGGGATGCTGCAGCTCGCCATCACGCTCTGCGCGAGCGGGCCGCTCTCGTGCACCTCTGGCTCGCCGCGCGTCAGGTTGCCGGACACGCATGCGAATCCGAGCCACAGGTCCTCGATCAAGGTGTCGCCGAAGAGCTGCGCTATCCCCTGCGCGAAGCGACGGCCTTGCAGAAACGACGCCACCGGCACCGCCAGATCGGACAGCGGCTTGGCGTCCACGAACACCTTGCGAACCCCCGCGCAAAGCTCTTGCTCGTTCCAGCCGAGCGCGAAGCCCGCGGCGATCACCGAGCCCATGCTGGTGCCCGCGACCTGATCGATCGGAATGCCGTGCTCGCGCAGCGCTCGGATCACGCCGATGTGCGCGAAGCCGTGGGCGGCACCGCCGCTCAGCGCGAGCCCGATGCTGCGGCCGGCGAGCCTGCGCACCATGCGCTCGATGTCGGGCAGCGACCCATCGCGCAAGTGGTGATGCGAGTCCACGCGGCGCACCGACAGCCAGCGCTGCGTGCCCGTGGCCTGGCGCGTGCCTGCGGGGTGGATGAGCGCCAGGTCCAAGCGCACGGCCATGGCGCCCATGCGCGCGTCGATCAGCTCGCGTTCGATCTCGGTGCGTCGCGGGTCGTCGCCCACGTGCGCGACCAGCAGGACGCGATCGGCCTGGCGGACGCAGCGCCGCGTCCACGGCGAGAGCGTCGGGTCGCACTGGTAGAGCACGTAGCGATGCGAGGCCTCGAGCTGGTTCGCGTAGCGCATCAGCGCCACGGAGTTGGGCTCGGAGCTCCCGTCCACGGCTTCGCCCACGGCGGCGCGCGCGGTCCGGCTTCCGACATGCGCAACCTTCCCCATCGGCTCGAGAGCGCGCGCGAGCTGCGCGCAGAGCCCGTCGAGCTGCACGCGGCTGCCGCAAGGCACGATCGCGATCGCGCGCGCGGCCTTGTCGCTCGCGCTCTGGCCGCTGGAGCGCGCCTGCGTTACGACGGCGCGCAGCAGGCCGAGCATCGCTCGGGGGTGGCGTTCGAGCAGGCGATCGACCACCGCCTTGGACACGCGCAAGAGCTCGCTGTCACGCAATGGACGCACGGTGGCGGACCGGGGCTCGTCGGTCAGTAGGCCGTACTCGCCCACGCACTGCCCGCGCCCGATCTCGCCGATCACGGTCTCGCTGCCGTGCTCTTGCTCGGACAAAATGCGCAAACGGCCGCTGACCACGAGGTACAGGCAATCCGCCGGGTCTCCCTGACGGAACAGATACTCGCCAGCCGCCAGCGTCATCCACTGCAGCTCCGGCTCGAGCTCGGCGAGCACGCTTTGTGGCAAGCCGCTGAACAGCGGCACCGACGACAAGAACGCGAGCAGGTCGCTCGGCGGCGGCGGTGCGGTACGCGCCATGCGCTGCTGCATCGCGCCGGTGAGCGCCGTGCGCGCCCGCGGGTGCTTCGAGAGGAGGCGCTCGAAGCCCGCGCGCGAGAGCCTCAGGATCTCGCCGTCGGCCTGCGCGCGCACCGTCGCGGTGCGATGCGCGTCGCCGAGCAGGGCGATCTCGCCCACGTGCTCCCCGCGGCCCATCACTTTGAGCAACCTGTCGGGCGCTCCCGGGTCATCGTCGAACACGCCGAGCTGTCCGCTCAGCACCATGTACATGCAGTCGCCCGTCTCACCCTTGCGGAAGAGCAGGTCGTCCTTGCGAACGGGGACGACCTCGACCTCCTGCGCCAGCTCTTCGAGCTCGGCGCGCTCGAGTTGGCCGAAAAGCGGGCTCGATTCGAGAAACGGGAGCAGTTCGGAGGGCTTTGGTGAAGACATGTTTGGCTCGGCAGAGCGGC
>JBIOJD010000429.1:0-3643 GCA_044450485.1 Polyangiales bacterium
AATGCGGCTTGCTGAGCACGTCGGTCTCGACGCGAACGAACGAGCGACGGTCTACTACACGGCGCTGCTCATCAACGTCGGCTGTCATTCCGACGCGCACGAGCAGGCCAAGTGGTTCGGCGACGACATCGCGCTGAAGTCCGGGAAGTACGACCCTCGTCCCCCGGGCGCGCTGCGGAACGCAGCCTCCATGCTCAAGCACCTGGGCGCGGGCAGACCGCCGCTGCACCGCTTTCGGCTCGGGCTCGAGTTCTTGATCTCTGGCCATCGCGAAATCGATGGGATGATCGCCGCGCACAGCAAGCTCGCGCGTACGCTGGGTCAGCAGCTCGGTCTACCGGGCTCGGTGCTGGACGCGATCGGGGCGGCCTACGAACAGTGGGACGGGCACGGCTGGCCCGGCGAGCTCGAAGGCGCGCGCGTACCCCTGGCGGCACGCATCGCGCAGCTCGCGGAGTACGTCGAGGTCGCGCATCGCGTGGGTGGGATCGCGGCCGCGACGCAGCTCTGCCGCGAGCGCGGGGGCAAGCAATTCGATCCCGCCCTGACGGCGCTGCTCAGGGGACGCGCCGAGGCCATCTTCGAGGGCTTGGATGCGCTGCGCGCGTGGGACGCGGTGATCGGGGCCGAGCCCTCGCTCGCGGTCGTGCTCTCGGACGAGCAGTTCGACGCGGCGTTGCTCGCGATTGCGAACTTCGTCGACATCAAGTCGCCCTACACCCTCGGTCACGCACCGGCGGTCGGGGAGCTCGCGGCGTCGGCCGGCGCGGTGCTCGGTCTTCCTCCCGCAGACACGCGGACGCTGCGGCGCGCGGGCTTGGTGCTCGGCTTCGGGCGGCTCGGGGTGTCGAACTCGATCTGGGACAAACCCGGGCCGCTCGGCGCAGGCGAATGGGAGCGCGTTCGGATGCACCCGTATTTCACGGAGCGGATGCTGCGGCAGTCGACTGCGCTCGGGCCCCTCGGCGCAATCGCCGTCCAGCACCGCGAGCGCCTCGACGGCTCGGGCTACCCGCGAGCCGCGACCGGCACGATGATCTCGTTGCCGGCGCGAATCCTCGGAGCCGCAGATGCATATCAAGCCATGCGCGAGCCCCGGCCCTACCGCGCGGCGCGCGATGCCGACGAAGCGGCGAAGCTCTTGCGCGCCGAGGCGCGCGCAGGCCGAATGGACGGTGACGCAGTCGAGGCCGTGCTCGACGCAGCCGGTCATCGCGTGAGACGCCGCCGCGAGGGCCCGGCCGGGCTCACGAGCCGCGAAGTCGAGGTGCTGAGGCTCCTGGCGCTGGGCCTGTCCACGAAGGAGATCGCCGGGCGGCTCTCGATGTCGCCGAAGACCGCGGGCAATCACATCGAGCACATCTACGGCAAGATCGACGCCACCAATCGCGTGACCGCGAGCTTGTTCGCGGTGCAGCACGGCCTGCTTCCAGCGAGCGACCTCGATTTCGCACCCCCGGACTGACTATCGCTCGAACATGGGGCGAACTCCTCATGCGGGACCTGAGGAGCGGCGGTAGGGTCTTTGTCGCGATGGTCGAGATGACCAGAACAGGAGATCGACGAACATGGGTTTCTACAACGATTGGGTCCTTCCGCGTTTCTTGAACGCGATGATGGGGATGAAGTTCGTGGCCGAAGAGCGCAAGAAGTGCCTCGCGGGCGTGAGCGGGTCGGTGCTCGAGGTCGGCTTCGGCTCCGGGCACAACCTGCCCTACTACCCGTCGGCGGTTCAGCGCGTGGTCGCAGTCGATCCGTCGAAGGAGAGCGCGAAGCTCGCCCGCAAGCGCATCGCCGCGGCGGCCTTCCCGGTCGAGTACGTTCCGCTCGCGGGCGAGGAGATCGCGGCTGCGGACGCGAGCTTCGACTCCGTGGTCACCACCTACACGCTGTGCACGATTCCCGATCCGGCTGCAGCGCTGCGACAAATGCTGCGCGTGCTCAAGCCCGACGGGAGGTTCTTCTTCGTCGAGCACGGGCGATCCTTCGAGCCGAAGGTCCAGCGCTGGCAGGACCGCATGAACGGCGTACAGCAAGCATTGTTCGGCGGCTGCAACATGAACCGCGACATCGAGAAACTGGTCCGCGACGCGGGCTTCGAGATGGAAGCGCTCGACAAGTACTATGTCGACGGCCAGCCGAAGATGGTCTCGTTCCTGACCCGGGGCGTGGCTCACCGGGCCTGAGATCGAGGAGGTCGGCGCGCCGGGACTATCTCGCGTGCGCGGAGGCGAGCAGGCGGCGCGACGCGCGTCGAAAGGCGCGCTCGCGCCGCACGATCGGCAAGAGCCCACTGCACACGTGGAGCGTGCGTTCCGGGCACGTTGCGCACGGGGAGCGATCAGGGCCGCGACGCCGATAGCTCGTCGCGATCACGACGAGGACGAGCATGCTCGCGGCGCACCCGAGCAGGCCGACGGGCGACCCGAGCCGGGCGCCGAGCACGAACGCAAACCCGAGCAGTGCCGCTGGCAGCGCGCGGGTCGCGAGCTTCGTGACGCGGGCACGCAACGCGGCAAGCGTCGGACCGCCTGCGAGCGCGACGCCCAACAAGGCAGCGCTCGACGTCCGCTCGGCGTGCGAGGCCCACAACGGCGCAACCCCGAGCGCGAGCAATGCGCCGAACGCGAGCCCGAGCGCGACGTAGCTGCAGCCTCGGCACACGCGCGCGCGCCGCCCGAGCCGGATCAGGTCGCCTTCATACGCGCCGCACAGGGGATGGTGCGCGAAGCGGTGAAAACGGTGGGCGCGCCGGGCCAGCCGGTCGATGTGCTTGGCCGTGACCGGATCCAGCAAGGCCATCTCAGGCCCGGGTCGTCTCGAGCACCACGGCCGTTCCGTAGGCCACGATCTCGTTGGTGTTCTGCATCAGCTCCCCAGAATCAAAGCGCATGGCCAGCACGGCGTTGGCGCCCATGGCCATCGCATGCTGCTCGAGCCGATTCATGGCTTCGTTGCGCGATTCGGTCGCGAGCGCGGTCAGCGCCGAAATCTCGCCACCGAAGAACTGTTGGCAGCCGGCACAGGCCGTGCCGATCACGCTACGCGACCGAACTGTGATGCCCCAGCAGGGCCCGAGCACGCGCGCGATCTCCGAGCCGGGCGGCGCTTCGAAAGTAGTCAGGATCGGAATCTTGTGATGAGGCATGCCGGGCATAGGTGAGACCCTCCGGCGGCAGCGTACACCAGCGTCGGCGCCAGCGCCTCGGCTCACAGCGGCGATCGACTACTGCACGTGCGGCGGGGGCAGCGGGGGCAGATCGATGCAGCCGAACGCGACCGAGATCTTCTCGTACTTGCCCATCTTGGCGAAGTCGCAGAACAAGCCCTGCAGCACGATCTCGGTGGCCGCCGCGTCGAGCGTCCAGCCGCCGCCGGTGCCGAGGTCGCGCGCGACCTTCTCGCGCACGCCCATCTCGCTCACGACCAGGTTCACGTCGTCGGGGTTGGGCGGCTTCATCGGCAGCATGATGGTGCAGCTGTCGAAGGCGCTCGTGGTCATCACCGACGAAGTGACGATCTTCTCGAGCTCGGTCTGCAGCCCCATCTGATCGGTCGGCAGGATGAAGGTGTTGGTGCCGCCCGCGACGGCGAGCGACGTCAGCACCGCTTGCCCATTGCCGGTGGTCCCCGGCAACCCGAG
>JBIOJD010000430.1:0-3638 GCA_044450485.1 Polyangiales bacterium
CCAAGCGACGCGCCTGTATCGCGTGTGGCTCGGCGGTGGCGTCGCTGCCGGCATCTTCGATCCGCGTCCGCTCGCCAAGCTGATCAGCCACAAGATCCCATGGCGACAGCTGGTGCGAAACTTCAAAGGCCGCCTGATTCAGGCGCTGACCGTGAGCGCGACGAACGTACGAACCGGCCGCTCCACGGTCTACATCGACCGGGCGTCGGGCGTGGGGCTGCCGCGGAGCGGCGCCCGCGTGGTCATCCAGCCGACCCACATTCTGCCGCAGCACGTGCTCGCCTCGGCGGCCATGCCGATCGTCTTCCCGCCCGTTCGTATCGGAAACGATTACTTTTGCGACGGAGGTATCCGGCTCAATACCCCCCACCTCGCCGGCCGTACACCTGGGCGTGGACAAGATGTTCGTGATCGGCGTGACCACGCCCAATCGCCAGACCGAGATCCGCATGGGCAAGACCCCTGGCGCCTCGTTCTTGCTAGGCAAAGCCGTAGACGCGCTGATGCTCGACCACATCGAGCACGACGTCGAACGCCTTCAGCTCATCAACGACATCCTGGCGGATGCGACCACGGCCTGCGGTCCGGACTTTCTGCAGAAGCTCAATGCCGCATCCGCCGCGCGCGGTCGTGTACCTCGGCGCTTCGTACACACGTTCGTCCTGCACCCGAGCCTCGACATCGGGATCCTCGCCGGCGAGCACCTGCGCACTCACCAGCCCCGGCTCACTCGAATGATGGGCCGCGCCATGCTGCGACTGCTCGAAGTGGGCGAAGGCCGCGACGCTGACCTGGCGAGTTATCTGTTATTCGACGGTGACTTTGCACGTATCCTGATTGATTTAGGCAGGCAGGACGCGGCCCGACATGCCGACGCCTTGGCGGAGTTCTTGTTCAGTGACCAAACTCCGTCATGATCCAAGGGCTTGCGCATGTTGCCCACCGGCTTCGCCTGCCTGGGGGCGAAATGTGGACATTCATTCCTAACCTCTTGGAGCGACAAGAGAAAATATGTCCAAGACAGCGTTGATAAGTATCAGCCGCCGACCCAGTCCAAAGACCGCACAGCGACCCACATTGGAGCTGATCACCGCGCGATGGACACTGCTCCGCGCGACGCCTATGCTGAGCGGCCTGCCGTTTCGGGGAATGCGCGCGGCGTCATGAGCGGAGAGCAGCAGGGTTTTTCGGCGCTCGACCAGGCTCATGGCTTGCGCCTCGCCGGCGAGCACGAACAAGCGCTGCGCCTCGCTGCCTCGGTGCTCACGGCGGTACCCGAAGATGTTGGCGCTGCCGCACTGATCGGTCGCTTGCTGCTCGAGGCCGATCGCGCTGCAGTGGCCGCCGAGATCGCGACGCGTGCGGTGGACGCGTTCGTGAGGCGTGGCGACCTTGCGGGCGCGCGCGTCGCAGCCGAGCTCGCGACGGACGCCGGCGCCGGCCAGGGCACCCTCGAGCGCATCGCGAGCGCGTTCGGAAAGGGCTCGCAGCGCATCAGCGCAGCCGCAGCCAAGCCACCGCTGATGCCGACGGAGGTCGAGATCGCGCCCCACTTCGCGAAGCTCAGCGGCGATGCGCTGCTCGACGCTGCAGACAAGGCTGCGCGGAGGTTCCTGGCGACCAAAGACGCGGTGCCGGCTGACGCGCCGCTGCCCGAGCTGCCGCTCTTCGGAACGCTCGAGCCGCAGCGTTTGCAGTTGCTGCTCGGGCAGATGGAGCTGCGCGAGCTGAGCGCGGGCAAGTACGCGCTCAAGCAAGGGGAGCGAGGCCGTGAAGCGTTCGTGCTCGCGCGGGGCGTGATCAACGTCGTGCGCGAAGACGCCACCGGCAAGCCCACGCTGCTCGCCACGCTCGGCCCCGGCTCGATCTTCGGCGAGATGGCGCTCGTCACAGACGCGCCGCGCGCTGCATCCGCAGTCGCGGTGGAGCCGGTTCAGTTGCTCACAGTGACCCAGGCGGCGCTCGAAAGCCTGGCGCGCCAAGACCCGGCCATCGGGAGTGAGCTCGGCGCGTTCTGCTATGGCCGCATGATATCTAATTTGATTCGGCACAGCGCGATCCTGTCGAGCGTCGAGCCCGGGCGGAGGTCTGAGCTGGTCGCCCGCTTCAAGAGCGAGCGCTTCGAAGCCGGCGATTGCTTGGTGCGCAGAGGCGAGGAGCCGAGCTGCTTGTACCTGCTGGCTTCGGGGGGTGTGCAGGTCCGCGGCACGGACGCCGACGGCGACCGGGTCGTGCTCGCGGAGCTCGGTCCGGGCGATGTCGTGGGCGAAATCTCGCTCGTATTGCGCAGGCCTGCGATTGCCGACGTCGTCGCGCTGCACACCACCGTCGCCCTGGCTCTGGGCCGCGAGCAGTTCAGCGAGGCCATCCGCGAGCATCCCGCGCTGCTGCGCGAGCTCTACGACATGGCCGTACAGCGCGACGAAGAGACTCGCAGCGTGGTCGCGCAAAAGGCGCTCGACGTGTCCGACGTCGTGCTGCTGTGAACCGAGCCCCTGGTCGCCCCGATATCGAGGCCCGAGTGAATGGTGGCGTTTGCGGCGGCAACCGTTAGAGTAGCCACCCGGAAAGGGGCAGTCTTGTGCTTGGCGTAGCCTGGGGCGGACGAGAGAGGGGGGCAGCGCCGCGCATCCAAAGTGCGCGCACGCGCAGCCATCGCTTCGTGTTCGGCGGTGTTGCGTTCGAGCTTCTCGGTGATTTCGCAAGCCACGCGGCCGTGCTGCCGGCGGAATGCGCGAGGCACAGCAAACCCGGGCTCGACCCGCGTGCGCGCGCCGCGGTCGTCTGCGCCGTGCACTGCGATTCCGCGCTGTTGGATGAGCCCGCGATCGGACCGGGGTCGTTCGGTAACAGCGTGCGATTCGACCGCAACGAGCGCGGAGCTGGGTCGCTAGGCCTGAGGGCGACCGGCCTGCGCGGCGAGCTCGAGCCGATCAGCGCTGGCCACTACGCGGTCACTGCTCGCGTCGCGCCCGGCGCGGACGGCATGCTCGCGCTGCTGCGCGCGGTGTCGGCTGCGATCGTGCAGCGCGAAGGCGGATTGGTGCTGCACGCAGCGGGCGCCGAGATCGACGGCCGCGCGCTGCTGTTCGTCGGGCCGAGCGGCGCGGGCAAGAGCACGGCGCTGCGACAGACGGAGCGCGCACGTTGCTTCGCATACGACCACGTGGCGGTGTTGCCTGGGTCGGACGGATGGCTCGCTTGGGGCCTTCCCGGAGGGACCACCGCCCGCGCCCCGGAATCGAGCGAAATCGCCTTTCCCCTCGCGGCGGTCGCCCGCGTGCGCCGTGCCGAAACCACCGAGCCGCAGCTCGCTCTACTCTCGGGCGCCGAGGCTTTGTTCGCGCTGCGGGAGTCGGTAGAATGTGCCGACGATTCCCCGGGGAGTGAAGAGGTGTATCTGCGCGCCGTCACGGAGCTTTGTTCGGAGGTCGCGGTCTTTTCGATCGCGACCGTGCTCGGCCGCTCCAACGACCGCGTGATCGATGCTGCGCTCTCCACGCGCTCCACCATGGCGTCGAGAGGACGCCGTTCGTGATCGCTGTGACCGCCACGCCCAGGCGCAACGAGCGCGTCGCTGCCCGCGTCGTCGAAGGCAAGGCGCTGATCGTGGTGATCGACCAGAAACAGCTGCACAC
>JBIOJD010000431.1:0-3611 GCA_044450485.1 Polyangiales bacterium
GAATCGATCACGTGGGCGAAGCCGGCGGTGAGCGAGCCCCAGTGGCTGGGCTTGAAGTAGATGTCGGGAATCACCGCCGCGGTGTCGTAGCCGTTGGCCGACAAGACCTCGGCCAGCATCAGCTCCGAGGCGTCGATCGGATACGGATGACCGCCGGTCAAGCGCTTCTTGATCTGACTGTCCCAACGCGAGGTGAAGATCGAGGGAAACGACAAACGCGTCGACGGCCCCTGGCTGAAGCAGTAACGGAAGTACGCCGACTGCTCCGCAAGCGCGTCGAGGTTCGGCGTGACTTTGCGCTTGTAGCCGAGGCCCCGCATGTGGCCGGCCGCAAAGGTGTCGATGGTGATCAGCACGACGGTCGGGTGCGCCGGAAACTCGGCAGGCACGGGCCAATCCCGGCGCAGCGCCACGCCCATCTGCTTGTCGGTGAGATCCGCGCCGTCGCAATCCTCGTCGCGGTGGTTGTTTGGAATGTCGATCGCGCCGGGATTGATGCGTGGGTCGAAGGGCGCGCAGTCGCCGCCGCCGAACATGCCGAGGTAGCCGTCGTGGTCGAAATCGAGCGTAGCCATGGCCGCGGTTTGACCAACTCGGCCGCCGAGCGTCTCGAGCACCGCACGCTTGGCGCGCTCGCCGTGCGGATCGAGCGTGACCAGCGCGGTGAGCGACGTCGCGAGCAGCACGAGCAAGCTGGCGCGGCCAAGCCGGCTGAGCAGAGGCACGCGCCCGAGCCACGTGGCCAAGAACGTGCACAGCGCAGCAGAGAAGAGCCCCGAGATCGTGCGCCACGGTAGGAAGGAAAACGTGCTCCAAAAGCGGTGCACGACGTAAGCCGAGGCCCCCAGCGCCATTGCAAACGACACGAGCAGCAGCCCACCCGCCCGGCCAAACACGAGGCGCAGCACCGGCAGCCGCCCGAGCGTGCGCGAGACGAGGATGCCCACGTTGCGTGAGGCCGGATACAGACCGAGCGCGAGAACGAGCAACGCGAGGTGCGTAGCCACGATCGTGATCGCCGCGAAGTGCGGTCGCACCATGCCGAGCACGGTGCGGCGCGTGAGCACGAAGCCGCAGAGCGCGAAGAGCACGAGCGGTGGGAGCGCGCCGAGCAAGCTGCCCACGCGGCGCAATTGCTGCGGCTCGTCGGCGAACAGAAAGCGCGAGATGCGCGGCCCCCAAGGCACCTCCGGCTCGGACAGCACGCGTGGCGACGAAAGCGCGCGCACCACGGCCAGACTGAGACCTGCACAAATGGCGAGCAGCAGGCTCAGCCCGAGCCCCGCATAGAGACCCTGCGCGCGCGCGAGCCCCAGCTGGCTCGATGCGCGCAACGCCCAGCTCAGCTCGAACCCCCACAGAAAGGTCGCAAAGGCGAGACAGAGCCGGAGGCTGCTGCGCGTGATCGCAAACGGAGCGCCGCCCCGGCGCGGGCCGGCAAAATCGCTCCGCGTACGCCACATGGCGTGCGGAGTATAGCCGAGGCGCCACCTCTAACCAGACCGGAACCCCCGTCGCGCGGCAGGGTTTTCTGCAGCTCCGCTTTGCATTGGGCGGTCCAGGAGTACAATCCCGCGCGACCGGATGGCCGAAGACTCTCGCAAGCGCTCGAACGCATCGCACGCCGTGCGCGCGCTGGCTGGCGCGCTCGTGTTCGCGCTCGGGCTCGCGCCAAGCCTTCGCGCATCGGCGCAACCCGCAGCGCGACCCGCAGCGCAGCCGGCGAGCCCGGCACTGCCGGCGCCCGCGGCGACGCCCGCCCCGGCCGCAGCCGCCAATCCCTGCACCACCGACAACCTCGTGCTCGGCGCGCTGGTCGGCGGCACCGGCTTCCAGGGGGTCTCCCGCACCACGCAGGACGGTCAGCTCGCGACCGAGGGAGCGCTGTGGAACTCCCCTGCGGGCGTCAACTGGCAAGGCGCCGCGCCGGAGCTCGTGTACGACCTGCATGCGCCCGCCGAACTGCAGTACCTGGTGCTGCAAGGGGACAACAACGACAACTACACGGTCGAGGGCTCGGCCGACGGAACCGGTTACAGGTTGCTCTGGACCGCAGAGCCGGATTCCACGGGCCCCGGCTTGCGCACGCGCTTCGTCGTGCTGCCCAAGCGCGAGAGCGCCCGCTACCTGCGCGTGAAAGCGTCGGGCGGCGACGGCTACTACTCGCTCTCGGAGCTACGCGCGTACTGCAAAGCTCCCTTGGTCTGGCCGCCGGCCGTGATCAAGCCCCCGCGTCTCTACAATTGGCACGGGATCGACAACGACGTGATGGTCTGGATCAAGATGCTGTGCGCCGGCTTCGGCGTGCTGGTCTTGCTGACCATCTGGGGGCTGGAGCTGGCGGGCGCCCTGCGACCGCGCGGACACAAGCGGGGCAGACCGCGCTGGGGATACATCGGCGCCGCGCTCTGCGGCGCGTTCACCGCGTGGAATCTGTATTACATCGCGGACGGCAAGAAGTCGTTGATCGGGGCCGGCATCGGGTTGTCGGTCGCGCTCGTGCTCTTGCTGCTCGCGTATGACCTGTGGCGACCCCTACCCTGGCGGCGCGGCGACAGCGCGCTCGCGCTCGTCGGCCTGATGGGTTTCTTCGGCTGGTGGAACTTCGGCCACTACCACTTCGATCACTACGTTCACATCTGGGAGCACTACCACTACTACATCGGCGCGAAGTACGGCCCGGAGCTGCGTTACTCCCGTATCTACAGCTGCACGAGCGCGGTCGACGTCCTCGACGGCATGCGGGCGCGCGTCAAGAAGCGCGAGATGCGCGACCTCGCGGTGACCAACGAGCTCGGCCCGAGCGACGCCATCGTCGACAACCCGCTGATCTGCACGAAGCACTTTTCGACCGAGCGGTGGGCAGCGTTCCGCGAAGACATCCGCTTCTTCCGCAACCACTTTCCGGCTGACCGCTGGGACGAGTCACAGACCGATCACGGTTACAACGGAACACCGGTCTGGGCCATCCTCGGCCGCTTGATCGCGAACTACAAACCGCTCACTTGGACCAAGATCCAGGTCATGGCCGGGATCGACTCGGCGCTGCTCGTGCTGATGTGGGTCGTCGCGCTGTGGGCCTTCGGCTGGCGGGCATCGTGCGTGGCCATGATGTGGTGGGGCTTCAATTTCCCCGCGCGCTACTACTGGAACGGCGGCTCGTTCCTGCGCTACGACTGGATCTTCTGGTTGGTCACGGGCATCTGCCTGCTCAAGAAGCGCTACCACTTCGGCGCCGGGCTCGCCCTCACCTACGCGACGCTGCTGCGTGTGTTCCCGGGCTTCGTCGTCGCCGCGCTGATCCTCAAGGCGCTGGCGCGCATCATCCGCATGCGTCGGCTCGTAATCTCGCGCGGTCATCTGCGCTTCGCGATGGGCTGCATCCTCGCGCTCGCCGTGCTGATCCCAGCATCGGGCTGGGCCACGGGCGGCCTCGATGCGTGGAAGGAGTTCGCGCTGAACAGCAGAAAGCACCTGTCCACGCCCCTCACCAACAACATGGGGCTCAAGACTGCGCTCGGCTACGACGCAGACACCAGCGCCAAGTATCTACGCAACTCGAACTTGCACGACCCGTTCGCCGACTGGAAGCACGCGCGCAATTTCTACTA
>JBIOJD010000432.1:0-3610 GCA_044450485.1 Polyangiales bacterium
AAGCTGACCTGCTCGTCTGCGGTCGGTACGCCGTCGAGGTCCGCGAGCTGCACGCGCAGGACCGTACGGTCGCCGAAGCCGAGCCGTACTGGATCATCGCTCAGCACCGTGAGCAGCGCGGTGGCGACAGCCGGGCTCGCCCCGTGCGCTGCGCGCGCCGCGCTCTTGTTCGTGCCTGCGCCCGAGGCGTCCGAGCCGTGCGTCGCACAGCTGAAAGACAGCGCAACCACCAGCCAGAGCGCACGGCGCCGCCACGCGCGTGCCAAGCCAAGATCCATCACAGCAAGCATAGCCCTGCTGGCCCCCCTCGGCCACCTTCCTCGCCCTGCCGTGCCGAGAGGTGGTTGGGGCCGTGGCGTCGTGATAGAGCGCCAGCATGTCCTACGCCTTCGACGTCGGGCTGCGCTACCTGCGTTCGAAGAAGCGCGCCACGGTCTCGGTGATTTCCGTGATCGCCGTGACCGGCGTGGCGCTGGGCGTGGCTGCGCTGCTCTCGGTCGTCTCGATCACGTCCGGGTTCCAGGAGGAGTTTCGCAACAAGGTCCTGGGAGTCAACGCTCACGTTCTGGTGCTGAAATACGGGCTCAATTTCGAGGAGTACCGCGACGTCGTAGCGCGCGCGCGCAAGATGCCGGACGTGCTCGGCGCCGCGCCGTTCATCATCAACGAGATGATGCTCGCGAAGGGCGACCGCCTCAGCGGCGTGTTGATCAAGGGCATCGACCCGCAGCTCATGCCGGGGGTGCTCGACCTGCCGCGGCAGCTCACTGCGGGCGCGCTCGCCGGCTTGCGCCGCTCGGGGGCTCGTCCCGCGACGCGCACGCGCGACCTCGAAGCGGGCGTGACTCACGGCGAGCAACAGGACCTCGACGGCTACCTCGAGGGGCTCGCTACCGGCGCGCGCGACGACGTGGCAAAGCCCGCCGCGGGCCCTACCAAGGACAGCACGGACGAGCCGGCGCCGGCTGCACCCGGGCAGGCTCGCGTGCCTAGCCTCGCCGAGGCGCAGGCCGCGCTCGAGCGCGAAGATCTCGCCGCGCTGCCGAGCGACGAGCAGGAAGCGGAGCTCGTCGAGCAGAGCGCGCCTCCGCAAGCGCCGAGCGAGCCCGAGGAAACCCTGCCGGGTGTGGTCGTGGGCGTGACCTTGGCCGAGAACCTCGGCATCCACGTCGGCGACCGCGTCAAGATCGTCTCACCGCTGACGGGGCTCGACACCTCGTTGTGGAGGGCGGACGGGGGCAAGCCGACGTCACGCGACTTCCGCGTGATAGGCATCTTCCAGGCTGGGTTTCAGGAGTACGACAGCCGCCTGGTCTACATGGATCTGTACGAGGCACAGATCTTCCAGGATCAGGGCGACACGGTGGTCGGTGTCGAGATCAGGCTCAAGGACATCGACCGTGCGAGCCAGGTCGCGCTTCGGCTCGAGCGGGAGCTCGGCGGCGGGCCGTTCCACACGATGGATTGGAAGGAGCTCAACCACAACCTGTTCACCGCGCTCGAGGTCCAGAAGGTGATCCTCAGCGTGGTGATCGCGACCATCATCCTGGTCGCGGCGTTCAACGTGATTGCGACGCTCATCATGATCGTGCTCGAAAAGCGCAGAGAGGTCGCGATTCTCAAGGCCATGGGCGCCAGGGACTCGGCGGTGCTGCAGGTCTTCGTGGTCCAGGGGGCGGCGATCGGCGTGGTCGGCACGCTGCTCGGCCTCTTGCTCGGCGGCACGGTCTGCGCGTACTTGCGGGTTTTCAGATTTCCGCTCGATCCCAAGGTCTATCTCATCAACCATTTGCCTGTGCGCACGAGCCCCACCGAATTTCTGCTGACCGTCGCAATTGCCCTGTCGATCTGCGTCGCCGCCACGCTCATCCCCAGTTACTGGGCTGCCCGCCTGCTGCCGGCCGACGGCATCCGCCCCCAATGAGGCTGCGCAGACTCCGGCGCGCGGGTCTCTTTTGCGCTCAACCGGCCTCCGCGGGGCTGGCTGCACCCTTGGGGGGAGGGTATACTTTAACGTGGGCTTGGGTGGGTTCCGCGGCGATGGAACGACTGTGCTTGACGCTTGATGCAGGCTGGGCTCGCTTTGCCCTGCGCATTTGCTTGCCGTGCACGCTCATGGCTTGCGATGCGTACAAGGCAGAGCTGCTGAGCGCAGCGCCTAGCGCGAAGAGCCGTCCGGTCCCGGTTTCGACCGGCGGCGTGGGCGGGAGCGTGAGCATGGCCAGTGGCGGCGCTTCGGGCGGCCCGGCGGGGGCCGGCGGAAGCGGAACCGGCGGCGACTCTGCAGTCAGCACCACGCCGGGCGACGTGATGGTCGTGGGCCAGACGCGCTGCGGCGACGGCCAGGTCACCGGCGACGAGAAGTGCGACATCAGCATCACGGCCGGCACGCCCGGCGCATGTCCGACCGCGTGTCCGATGCTCAGCGACTGCACGCCGCGCGGGCTCAACGGTGCTGGTTGTCAAGCCGAGTGCGTCGTGCTGCAGGTGAGTTGCAAGGGTGGCGACGGCTGTTGTCCAGGCTCCTGCACGCACGACACCGACAGCGACTGCTCAGGGGCCTGCGGCGACGGCAAAGTGGACACCGCGATGGGCGAGACCTGCGAAGTGGGCTCGTCCACGCCATGCCCCACGATGGCCGACTGCGACGACAAGAATCCCTGTACGACCGACATGCTGATGGGCAGCGCGAGCAACTGCAACGCTGTCTGCGTGCACACCGACGTGACCGCGGTCATGGGCGGCGACATGTGCTGCCCGACCGGCGCCAACGCCAACACCGACAGCGATTGCATGCCGGTGTGCGGAAACGGCGTGCACGAAGCCGGCGAGGAGTGCGACGGTGGCATGGGATGTAACGCACAGTGCAAGAGCACGCTCACGGCTGATCAGCAGCTCTGCGTCTCGAAATTCTCGGCCGACGACTGCGATCGCTGCTCGTGCATCAGCTGCACGAGCGAGTATCTCGCCTGCCGCAACAGCAACACGGCCAGCGCCAACGACCAGTGCAACACAGTGCTGACCTGCGGGCGCACCAACAATTGTGTGGGCAGTCCCTGCTACTGCGGCACCGACACCTCGATGACCTGCGGCTACGGCACCGCGGCTGGACCGCTAGGGCCGTGCGCGCGCGAGATCGAGGCCGCTGCGCCCGCCGCCTGGGGCGACGTCTTCACCGTCAACACCAAGTCGAGCGATCTGACCTCTCCGCTCGGCCGCGCCTATGCCGCCGACAAGTGCCGCGTGGCCAACTGCGTCTCGGTCTGCCGCTGAGCAGCGGTACGCGCGGTCGAGGCGCGATGCCGAGCTGCAACCGCCTCGGCGGCAGCGCCGCTCACGCGTGCGCGCGCGCTTTTGGCTGCCTGCGTAGCTGCACGTTGCCGAGCTGACCGCAGGCGGCCATCACGCTGCGGCCCTTGGTGATGCGGCGGCGCACGGGCAAGCCCTCGTCGCGAAGCCAGCCGATGAAGGTTTCGATCTCGCCTTCGGTCGGCGGCCGCGTCAGCGGTGCGCTGCCGGGGTTGTAGGCGATGACGTTGACCATCACGCGTTCGAGTGGCCCGCAGAAGCGCGCGACGCCCGCAGCGTGCTCGCGCCGATCGTTGATGCC
>JBIOJD010000433.1:0-3597 GCA_044450485.1 Polyangiales bacterium
AGCCCAGCGATCTCGTTCATGAATGAGATGCGCATCGCGAGCATGGTGTTCGCCACGTACTTGGTGATCTCGGCGCTCGGGGGCTCCATCCACACCATGCGGTCCTGGCTGAGCGAGAGCGGGTGGTAGAGCCTGCGCATGGTGTCGCGCGCGAAGTCGTCCTCGGGGTCGCAGCCGATCACGATGCGATCCGGGCGCATGAAGTCGTTGACCGCGTCGCCTTCTTTCAAGAACTCCGGGTTGCTGACGACGTGGATCTTGGCTTCGGCGCCGGCGCTGCGGATGATCTTGCGCACGCGCGCGTTGGCGCCGACCGGCACCGTGCTCTTCAGCACCAGCACGCACTCGCGCTTGGCGGCCTTGGCCACCGTCTCCGCGACGGCGTCCACCGCCGAGAGGTTGGCGGCCCCGTCGGCGCGCTGCGGGGTACCGACGGCGATGAAGACGACCTCGGCGTCGGCCACGGCAGCCTCGACGTCGGTCGTGAAGCGCAAGGTGCCGAGCTCGAGGTTGCGCTCGACCATCGGCTGCAGGCCGGGCTCGAAGATCGGGATCTGGCCCTTTTCGAGGCGCGCGATCTTGCCGGCGTCGAGGTCGGCGCAGGTGACGTCGTTGCCGGTCTCAGCGAAGCCCGTGCCGGTCACCAGCCCGACGTAGCCCGATCCAATCACGCAAACCTTCATTGAGTCTCTCCCTGGGGTTTCGCCGCGGGGTATAGCAGGTACCGGGAGGGTCACGCACCCTCCCGCCCGTCGAGCAAAGCTCGCCGGGGCCCACCCTCCCGCGAGGGTCGCTTCGCTCCCGGGTATCTGCAGAACGCGCTATGGTTTGGGGGTGCGGGCGATGCTGGTGGCTGCCGGCTTTGGGACGCGGCTCGAGCCGCTCACGGCCGAGCTGCCGAAGCCCGCGTTGCCGGTCGGCAATCGCCCTGCGGCGTGGTTCGCGTGCGATCACCTCGCCCGGTGCGGCGTGCGGGAGGCGCTGGTCAACACCCATCACCTCGGGGATGAGCTGCGCGCCGAGCTCGAGCCGGCGTGCCCGCCCGAGCTCGCGCTGCATTTCGTGCACGAGCAGAGCATCCTCGGAACGGGCGGCGGCGTGCGCAACGCATGGCGGCCCGAGCCGGGCGAGGACCTGATCGTGTGGAACGCCAAGCTGGTGTTCGCGCCGGACCTCGGCCGCGCGCTCGCGGTGCACCGAGAGCAAGACGCGATCGCGACGATGGTGCTGCGGCCGCTGCCTCCGGGCTCGAGCTTCACGCCGGTCGAGATCGACGGCGTGCGGGTGCGGCGCATCCGTGCCGAGCCAGCAGTCGCGACCTCTGCGAGCACGCGCTGCATGTACACCGGCGTGCAGATCCTGAGCAGCCGAGCATGGCGCGACCTTCCCGCGCAGGGCGACATCGTCGAGCACGCCTATCTGCCGTGGCTCGCCCGAGGTGAGCGCGTGGCCGCCGTGGTGGACGACTCGCCGTGGCTCGACATCGGCGTGAGCCTGCGCGGCTATCTCGACGCGAACCTCGCGCTCGCGTCCGGTCGCATTCGTTGGCCTGGGATCGAGCCGGCACCGAGCAGCGTGCTCATGGGACTCGGCGCGCGGGTGGGAGCCGGCTGCCACCTCGAAGAAGCCGTGCTCGGCGCAGACACCGACGTCGCCCCCGGCGTGTCCCTGCGCCGCGTGGTCGCCTGGCGCGGCGCACACCTCCAAGCGAGCCTGAACGACGCAATCGTCACAACGTCAGGGCAAGTCGTGCGCGTAGAGTCCTGAGGGGTGAATGTCGGCTCCGCCGACAGAGGGGAGCGAAGCTCCCGCTCCGCGTGGGGTGGGTCCCGTTGGGCTTTGCCCAACGGGCGGGGAGTCGCGTGACTCCCCGTGCAATCAACCCCCGCCGACCCAGCGGCAGAGCACGCAGGTGATGTTGTCCGGGCCGCCTTTCTCGTTGGCGCGGTCCACGAGCGCTTGGGCGCACTCGCGCAGGTCCTTGTGCTTGACCGCGAGCTCGCGCATCTCTTCGTCGCTGGTGGGGCCGCACAGCCCGTCCGAGCAAAGCAGGTACATGTCGCCCGGCCGCGGCTTGTCGTAGATCGCGTCGACCTTGACGGTCTCTTTCATGCCGAGGGCGCGCACGATCACGTTCTTGTGGGGGAAGTTGTCGATCTCGTCCTGCGTCATCGACTTCATCTTGATGTAGTCGTTGAGCAGTGAGTGGTCTTCGGTGAGTTGCTCGAGCGTGTTGCCGCGCAAGCGGTAGGCGCGCGAGTCACCCACGTGCCCGATTAGGCATGCATCGCCCACGGCCAGCAGCGCCACCATCGTGGTACCCATGCCGTGCAGTCGCGTCTCGCGCTGCGCCGCCTCGAAGATCCGGCGGTTCGCGAGCTTGATGCCCGTGACCAAACGGTTTTCTTCATAGCCGCGCGTCTTGTCCATCTTGTACGGCCACGTGGCTTCCGGGTCGGCCGAGGTGGCCTGGAAGAACTCGCTCATGGTCTCGATCGCCATGCGGCTGGCGACCTCGCCCGACGAGTGCCCGCCCATGCCGTCGGCAACGAGGTAGAGATGCTCGCCATCGACGATGGCGAAGCTGTCTTCGTTGTGGGTCCGCTTTCGGCCGACGTCCGTGACTCCGGCGGCGAGGACGCGCGCTTGACCCGGCACCTAAGAGACCCTCCGAAGTAGTCGAAAACACTATCAGTGCACGGCCAGGGGGTCAAACATGAATGCCTGAGGGGTGAATCGTCGCTTCGCGTTTCCAGCCGTTGACATGCCGGCCGGATCGGGTAGGCCGCCTAACCATGTCCGACGAGCTCCGCGCCGAGCTTGCATGTCTCGCCAGGGCAGCGCGGGCGCACCTCGAGGTGGAAGAGGATCTGGGCAATGCCGGGCTTCCGGCATGGCAGGGCGCTCGCTCGGTGGGGGCGACCCGGGCGCTGGCGGAGGCTTCGGCCCAGCCTGCTTCGGCGTCACCGGTTGCCGAAGAGACGGTAACGCTTGCCGTGACGCTCCCGCCCGCGGACGCAGCCGAGAAGCACATGCGCCTCCAGCAGCTCGCGTCCGAGGCCACGACTTGTCAGGCCTGCGTGCTGCACGAGAAGCGCAAGCAGAGTGTGTTCGCGCGCGGAAGCGAGAGCGCCGAGCTGGCCTTCGTGGGCGAGGGCCCGGGCCAGGAAGAAGACCGCCAAGGGCTGCCGTTCGTGGGGCCCGCGGGTCAGCTGCTGGACCGCATGATCGCCGCCATGGGCTACGGTCGCGACGAGGTCTATGTGTGCAACATCGTGAAGTGCCGGCCGCCGGACAACCGGACGCCGAGGCCGGAAGAAGCGATCGCGTGCGCCCGCTTCTTGGTTCCGCAGCTCGAGCTGGTCGCGCCCAAGCTGATTGTCGCCCTTGGCCGCTGCGCTGCGGAGAACCTGGGGGTCGCACGCGCGGGCGCATCCTGGCGGGGGCGCTTCGGCGCCTGGCGCGGGATCCCCGTGCTGCCCACCTACCACCCCGCCTACCTGTTGCGGACGCCCGAGCACAAGCGCGTCGTCTGGGAAGACCTGCAACTGGCGCTGACGCGGCTGGGCCGCACGCCGCCACAAAGGGGCCGCCCGG
>JBIOJD010000434.1:0-3596 GCA_044450485.1 Polyangiales bacterium
AAGGCGCAGACGCTCTTCTTCGACAAGCCGACGAAGTGGGCGATCACGATCTCGGCGCTCGAGAAGATGCTCGGCACGCTCGCGGACACGGGCGCGTCGGCTGGGCTTTCGTTCTTCAGCACCGACAACGTGTGCGGCGTGGTCTCCGCGCCCACCGTGAAGCTCGCGCGCGTGGACCAGGGCCAGGTCATGGCGATGACTGCCGCGCTGGCTGCGACGAATCCAGGTGGCGGCACGCCGATCGTGGGCGGGACGATCTTGGCCTATGACCATTTGTACGAGGAGGCGGGTCTCGATGCGAGCGGCGGGTGCGCGCAGCCGCCGTGCGGCGCGCCGGGCAATCGTTTCGTGGTGCTGATCACCGACGGCTCGGACTCGTGCCCGATGGAGCCGATCCCCGGGGCGTGCGACGGCGAGGCGTGCACCGATTTCCTGCTCGATCACAGCGCGGTCGACGCGCGCGGCGTCAACATCCGGACGTTCGTGATCGGCGTTCCTGGCAGCGAGCCTGCGCGCGGATTTCTCTCCGAGCTCGCGCTGCGCGGAGGCACCGCCAAGAACGGCGGCAACTGCTCGGCCGACCGGCACGCGCAGAGCGGCGATTGCCACTTCGACATGAGCACGAGCACCGACTTGGCCAGCGACCTGTCGTCCGCGCTCGATGCGATCAGCGGCGCAGCGCTGAGCTGCGAGTTCCCTGTGCCGCAGATCCCCGACCGCGCACCGAGCAAAAACGTCAACGTGCAGTACCGGCCGGGAGGCACGGGCGACCCAGTGTGCCTGGCGTTCGACGAGCGGCCGTGCGCGGGCGGCGCGAATGGTTGGCAGTTCGCGAAGGATGCCGCCGGCCAGGACGATCTCTCACGCGTCGTGCTGTGCGGTGCCGCGTGCGACACGGTCAAGAACGATCCGCAGATCCGCGTCGACGTGGTGCTCGGCTGCCAAGCGTTGACGCAGGTGCAGTGAGATGGAGGCGCACATGTCGAAGCTCGCATGGTTGACGATCGGAATCGCGTGGCTCGCAGGCTGCGGCGCGGACCCGGGCAGCGGCAGGCCTGAGAGCGACGGCTCATCGCGCGCGGCCGTGAGCGGAGGCGCCGGGGCTGGCGCGCCCGCGGGCTCGACCTGCGCACCCGCGAACGCGACCCGAGCGTGTCAGTGCGGTGCGTCTGCGGGGAGACAAGTCTGCGGCGCATCCCGGAGCTGGAACCCGTGCGAGTGCCAGGGCTCGACCGGTGGCGGTGCGGGCTCGGGCGCAGTGCCTGGCGCCGGCGATCCAGCGCTCGCCGACGCCGACCCGCAACAGAACAAGTTGCCCGCTCACTTCGATTGGCTGCGCACCGATCCAGGCAGCGCAGGCGGCTCGGCCAGCTGCATGCCCGGGCATTACGAGGGCATGCTCGATGGTGGTTATCAGAGCCCCGTGGCATTCCAAGCGCCGGTGCCGATCGTCTCGATCGACGTGACCGGCAATCCCGGTTTGCAGTTCGACCTGGCGTCGGGCGGCAACGGTGAGTTCCTGACGGTCACCGGCGGTCACGTCGACGGCACCGCGCTCGCGATCTTCCCGTTCCGCGTGGATTTCGCCGATGGCCAGCTCGACTGCGCGACCGGGAAGTTTCGCGCCAAGCTCGTCAACGGATCCTACGACGTGTTCTTCGGCGCGTTCATCCCGGGCCAGACCACGACCTACCAGTTCGAGGGCTACGCCGTTGCGGACTACGATCCGAGCACGCGCAGCTTCGTCAACGGCCGCTGGTCCGTGGCCGAGAACGGCGAAATGCCGCCCGACATCTCGCCAGGTCAGGATCCGCCGCCGTTCCCCGCCGGGTTCTCGGGCGGCACCGGTACCTGGACCACGCAGTTCGTGCGCTGAGCGTCAGCTGCCGAAGCGGCGCTTGCGCGCGCGGAACTGCTCCGCGATTCCTTCGACGACCGCGAAATCCATGTCGGGGAAGTAGCGGTCGACGAAGAAGATCTCGCTGTACGCGGCTTGCCACGGCATGAAGCCCGAGAGCCGTTGCTCGCCCGAGGTGCGGATCACCAGATCAGGCTCGGGGAAGGGTTGCCCCTGCGTGTCGAGGAAGTCCTCGATCGTGCGGTTGTCGGCTGCGTCGCCGTTGCGCAGAGCCGTTCGCATGCGCTCGCCCGCGCGCAGCAGCTCGTCGCGACCGCCATAGTCGAAGGCCAGGTTGTACACGTGGTCCCGGTTGCCGGCCGTCGCTTGCTCGACCCTCTGCAACGCCTCGAGCACTTCTGGCGAGACGCGGTCCTTGCGTCCGAGATGCACGATGCGCGCGCCGTGACGCTCTGCAATTCCGAGCAAGCGATGGGTGAGAAACTCCACGCACAGGGTCATCAGGTGGTTGACCTCGCCGATGTCCCGGTTCCAGTTCTCGGTCGAGAACCCCCACGCGGTCATCGTGTGCACACCTGCGTCCGAGAGCTGGTGCACGAGGTCGGGCATCACCTCGAGCAGACCCTTGGTGTGGCCGAGCTCCACCGGCAGTGAGCGCTCCTTGGCCCAGCGCCGATTCCCGTCCGGGATGATCGCAAGATGGTTGATACCGTACTCGCTCCGCCAATCGCGGAAGCGAGGCGTTTCCTCGCGCATGCGAGCGTCGATACTTCGGGTCATCACCGCCACTCGCACCACCCGTGCTACTGAGGGGTCTACATCCACGTGTCCAGATGCGTCAATACGCACACGCGCAAAAACGTCGACCGCAGACGCCAACCGATGCTTTCGCCGTGTGTCTGAGGCGGCCTATACACCGTAAGAATTCAGACATGAAATCGATGGAGCTCGGCGCACCCTGACGGCGTAATCTCGAGGACTCGCGCCAGCTTGGGCCGCTCGCTCCCATGCGCGCGCACGGCGGGCGATGCGGTCTTCCGCGGCCGCCGCAGCAAGAATCGCTCCTGATGACCCGCGCTTGGCTTGCTCCGCCGTGCTCCGAGGTTCTAAACACCCACAGTGGCGCTCAAGACCATCTTGTTCGATTTCGACGGCACGCTGGTCGACACGTTCGCGGCTTCGCTCGAGATCGCGAATCGGATCGCGCCCGAATTTGGCTATCGGCGGATCGCGCCCGAGGAAGTCGAGACCCTGCGCGGCTGGGCCTACGGCAGGATCGTGGACCACATCGGCGTGTCCTGGCACAAGCTGCCCGCGATCGCCAACCGCATACGCAGCGAGCTGACCGAGCAGCTCGAGCGGCTCGAACCTGTCGAGGGCTTGCCCGAAGTGCTGTGCGCTCTGCGCGGTCGCGGCTTCGAGCTGGGGATCCTCACATCCAACTCTCGCGACAACGTGGCGCGCTTTCTGGACACGCACCGGCTCGATCACTTCGCGTTCGTCAACACGTCGTCGAGCTTGTGGGGCAAGCGCCGCAGGCTGCGCGCGATCTTGAAGCAGCGCCGCCGCGCGTTCGACGAAGCGGCGTACGTCGGCGACGAGGTGCGCGACATCGAGGCGGCGCAGGCGCTCGGCGTGCCCATGGTCGCCGTCAGCTGGGGTTACAGCCGCAAGGAGCTGCTGGCGCTGCACGCGCCGAGCCACCTCATCGAACGCCCAGCCGACCTGCTCGACGTGT
>JBIOJD010000435.1:0-3594 GCA_044450485.1 Polyangiales bacterium
CGCAGCGTCTCGAGCAACGTGGCCATGTCCGCGAAGCGCTCGCCCGGCGTCTTGGCCAGGCAGCGCATCACGATCTGCTGGAGTTGGCCCGGAATCTCTACCTTGGGATTCACCTCGCGCGGCGGCCGCGGCTGCTCGTGCAGATGGGCGATCAGGATGTCCATCGGGTTCTCGCGGTCGAACGGCACGACCCCGGTGAGCATCTGGTAGAGCATCACGCCGAGCCCGTACATGTCCGCACGTCCATCGACGGCCTGCTGCCGAATCACTTCGGGCGCCATGTACTTGGGCGAGCCTGGAACCGTGTCGGCTTGCGTGTCCTCGGTGCTCACGCGATCGATGCGCTTGGCCAGACCGAAGTCCAGCACCTTGGCCAGCTCGTCGCCGTCCTCGGTCTGCGTGATCACCACGTTGGCCGGCTTGAGATCGCGGTGGATCACGCCCTGCGCGTGCGCCTCGCGCAGCGAGCGGCAGATCTGCTGCGCGATCGACAGCGCGCGCGGCCACGGCAGCGGCCCCTGGCTCGCGATCACGCGATCGAGCGACGAGCCCGAGATCAGCTCCATCGCGATGAAGTACAGGTCCCCATCGCGGCCGTAATCGAAGATGGTGACCGTGTGCCGGCTCTGCAACTTGGCCAGGATCGCGGCCTCCTGGAAGAATCGCCGCTGGAACTCCTGATCCACGCGCGCAGCCTCGAGCACTTTGAGCGCGACCGCGCGGCCGAGCGGGATCTGCTGCGCGCGGAACACCTTGCCCATGCCGCCCTGACCGATCAGCGCGTGCACCCGATAGCGCCCGCTGACCGTCAAACCGATCAATGGGTCGAGCTCTGGCTGCGTGCTCGATCGAGGTCTTTCCGCCATGTTGGGCCGGCCTACGCCGAAGGCTCAGGATCGCAGAGGCCCCGCCATCGGGCAAGTAAGGCCGGGGCTGCGCGAGCCGCTGCGCAAGCCCCCCAAGGCGACGGGTGCTTCTTTCGAGCCGATCGATCGGCTCTAAGCCAAGAGCGACGACAATCGCGGCCGGGCCGCCGCGAGACTGGCACCGATGCTGACCGCGTGCAGAGGGTCCAAGTCGTGCCTCAGCTTGTGGCCGAAGTACTCGCCCACGGCATCGCGCACGCCCGGCAGCAGCGTGGCACCGCCCGCCAGGAACACCGCGTCGAGATCGCGCACCGTGAGGCTGGCGCGCGCGAGCACGTCGTCGCACACCACGAACGTGCGTTTGATCAAGGCGGCGCTGACTTGCCACAACTTCAAGCGGTCGAGCTCCAGCGGCGGTAGGGCTGGCGCCGCGGCGTCGACGCCCTCGAGGTTCAGCAGGGTCGCACCGGTCTCCGACAAACGGATCTTCGCACGCTCCGCCTCCAGGGTGAGCCGCGCGAAAACCTCCGGATCGCTGCGCAGATCCCAGCCGCGCTCCCGCAGCACGTGGTCCGCGGCCCAGCGCGCTATTGCACGGTCGATGTCGTCGCCGCCGAGGTAGACGTCGCCGTCGTGCGCGACCACGCGCAGCAGCTCCTCACTGCAGTCGACGATCGCGAGATCGAAGGTGCCGCCGCCGAGATCGTACACGGCTGCGTAACGCGCCCGCGTGCGATCGAGATACGCGATGGCCGTCGCGATCGGCTCGGCGACGCAGCGCGCGCCCGCGAAGCCGGCGGCCGTGACCGCTCGCAGCGTGGCTTGCCGCCGCGCGGGGCCGAACGCCGCCGGCACCGTAACGACCGCGGAGAACGAGGCCGGCTCGATCGCGGCCTGGCGACACAACCCGCGCAGGACGAGCGTCGCGACGTCGCCCGGGGAGAAGATGCCTGCGCGCGTGCGAAAGCCGACCAGACCGTCCGCGGTGGGCGCGAGATCGAAGGGATAGTGCGCGGCAAAATCGCGCGCGGCCGCCGACTGAAGGGTCTCACCGATCACCCGCTTGGCCGAGCACAGCGTGTTCTTGGGATCGATGCCGTAGCGCCTGCGCGCAGCATGCCCGACTTGAGTCTCCCCGCTCGGAAGGTGCGCCACCACCGAGGGCAGCACCGAGCCGGGCTCGCCGGACAGCGGCAGCGCCAACACCTTGCCATTGGAAGCTGCGACCGTGTTGGTCGTGCCGAGGTCGATACCGATCGTCTGCATGGGGCGTGAAGCAAGCGGCCCCCAAAAGCACGCACCTCACACTTAGCACCGACGGACTGTGGCTGACAACGTGGTGGCGAAAGAAAAGGCCGCGCTCGCGCCGCGCGGCGCCACGCGCGCGACACATCAGCGTAAAGAAGCTGCCAAACCGTCGAGGATGTCGGTCTCGCTCACCAGCAGCTCTGCGATTTCGAGCTCGCGCATGATCGCGAACAATACGACTGCACCGCCCACGATGACCTCCGCGCGCTTGGGCTCGAGCAGCATCGCCCGCCGCGCCTCCACATTGCAGGTGGCCAGACGCAACAGCAACGCGTGCACCTGTTCTCGCGTGAGCCGGCAGTGGTGCGTTCGGCCCGGGTCGTAACGCCCCAGCTCGAGTTGCAATGCTGCGAGCGCGGTCACCGTGCCCGCGAGACCGACCACGCAGCGTGCCCGCTTCACGTCGACGGCGCGCTTGGCCGCCAGCAAGCGCGCGCTCACGTCCGTGAGGCAGGCATCGAGCTGTGCCGCCGTCGGCGGATCGTCGTGCAAGTGCCGCTCGGTCATGCGCACGCAGCCGATGTCGAGCGACAGGAGCTGCTCGGGCTCGCGCTGCCCGAGCACGAATTCGGTGGAGCCACCGCCGAGGTCGATCACCAGAAACGGGCCCAGCGCCGGGTCGAGGTCCGCGGTCGCGCCGCGAAACGACAGCTCGGCCTCGACCTCGCCGGGCAATAGCTCGGGCCGCGTACCGAGGGCGCGCTCGGCGGCGTCGAAGAATGCCTCGCTGTTGTCCGCGTCGCGGGCCGCGCTGGTGGCCGTCGCGCGCACCCGGCCTGCTTGGTGACGCGCGATCAGCGTCCCGTACTCCGCGAGCACGGCGCATGTTCGCGCGATCGCGTCCTGTTGCAGCCGGTGCAGCTGATCCACGCCTTGGCCGAGGCGCGTGATGCGCATCTCGCGCTCGAGCGTGCGGCCCCGCGAGTCGGTCACGAGCAGGCGCACCGAGTTCGTGCCGATGTCGACGGCCGCAACGTTCACGCGCTCAGACTCCCTGGCCGCCGATTTGACGCTTCATGCCGATCAGCGTGAGCAGCTCCATGCGGGCCGCGGCGTCGAGCAAGAACAGCCCGTGCAGCTTGCTGGTCGTGGTCCAGGAGCCGGGCTTCTTCACGCCGCGGTAGCACATGCAGAAGTGTTGGCACTGCATGATCACGGCCACGCCTTGCGGCTGAAGGTGACGCTGCATCGCATCGGCGATCTGCTTGGTCAGCTTCTCCTGCACCTGCAAGCGCTTGGCAAAGACGTCGACCACGCGCGCGATCTTGCTGAGCCCCACGACGCGGCCGTTCGGGATGTACGCCACGTGCGCGCGGCCCACGAACGGCACCATGTGGTGCTCGCAATGGCTGAACACTTCGATGTCGCTCACGAGCACGAGCTCGTCGTAACCGTCGACCTCCTCGAAGGTCTTGGCCAG
>JBIOJD010000436.1:0-3592 GCA_044450485.1 Polyangiales bacterium
CATCCGTACGTGAAGTGGTTGACGCAATGCGGCGTGACCTCGGTGCAGGTGAAACAAGCTTGGACCGACGTGGCGCGCTTCGATCAGCTCGGCGTGCCCGCGGTGAACTTCGGGCCGGGGGTGCAGGGCCAGGCCCATCAGCCGAACGAGCACACGGAGCTGCCGCTGCTGGACTTCGGGTACGCGATCCTGCATCGGTTCCTGACGGGGCTGCCGCCGTCGCGCTCCTGAGGCCGCATGCACACGACCCCTCAGCTCGCGCCGCCCGAGTCTCCGGCGGAGCGCTTGCCTTCCGAGTGGGCCGAGCTACTCGCGAGCTGGGGTGAGCCGCGCTACCGCGCGCTGCAGGTGTTCCGCTGGATCCATCAGCGTGGGGTCGCGGACCCGAGCCAGATGTCGGATCTACCCAAAGCGTTGCGCGCGCGCCTCGCGGAGGCCGGTTTGCGGCCCGCGCTGAAGCTCGATCGCGAGCTCACTTCGCAGGACGGCACGCGCAAGCTGTTGCTCGAGCTCGGCGACCAGCGCCGCATCGAAAGCGTCCTGATCCCACGCGGCGCGGTTGCGGCAGAGGACGTGTACGCGCCCTCGGGCGATGAAGACGAGGTCGAGCAGATCGACGACAGCGCGCTCTTCTCGCAGTGCATCAGCTCTCAGGTCGGTTGCGCCATGGGCTGTGCGTTTTGTGCTTCGGGAATCGCGGGGCTCAAGCGGAATCTGTCGGCGGCCGAGATCATCGCCCAGGTCTGGCTCGGACGGCAGCAGCTCGCGGGGGCCGGCAGGCTGTGCGGCGTGGTGCTGATGGGCATGGGCGAGCCGCTGCACAACTACGACGCCGTGGCGCGTGCGCTCGCGCTCTTGTCGGAGCCCGAAGGCATCGGGATGTCGCTGCGGCGGGTCACGCTCTCGACCAGCGGCCTCGTGGACGGGATCGCGCGGCTCGGGCGCGATTTCGGTGGGCAGGTCGGCCTCGCAGTCTCCGTGCATGCGGCCGATGACGAGACGCGCACCGAGCTGATGCCCGTGAACAAGCGCCACGGTCTCGACGAGCTGTTCGCGGCGCTGCGGGCGTATCCGCTGCCGCCACGCCGCGCGCTCACCATCGAGTACACGTTGATCGACGGCGTCAACGACAGCGTGAGCGACGCGCGCGCGCTTGTGAGCAGGCTGCGAGGCCTGCGCGCCAAGGTGAACTTGATTCCCATGAATCCCGTGACCGGGAGCAGCTTGCGCGCGCCTCCGCCGCAGACGGTGGATGCCTTTCAAGCCGAGCTGTCGTCCAACGGCTTGTCTGTGTTCGTGCGACGTCGGCGCGGCGACGACATCGCCGCCGCGTGCGGCCAGCTCGCCCTTCACGGCGAGCCGCGCAAGATCCGCCGGCCGTGAGCCGACCCGGATCTCGGGCGTCGGCGCTCAATCGAACGAGTACGAAGCCATGAGCGAGATCGGCAACGTGTAGTGTCTGTGTCCGTCGGCCCGTAGGGTGAAGATCGGCGCGTCCACGCGCAGCAGCGCGTCGAAGCGCGCGCCGTGCATGCGCAAGAACTCGACGCCGGCTTCGCCGAACGTGCTGAAGCCGCTGCCGGTGAGCGACGAATACGCGTAGGTGGAGCCGGAGCGCGGTGGTGCGTCGTAGCGGCGGTCCACCCCGAGCCACAAAATGCCCACGCCACCGCCCACGAACGGCGAGGTGTCGGCCTCGTTCAGGAAATAACGCGCGCCGACCGAGACGCCGACCAGGCTTGCATCGCCCTCTCCGCTGCTCGATGCGCCGAAGCGCAGATCGAGCCCCACCGCGTAGCGCGCCGCCTCGTAATACAGGCGACCGAACGCTCCGTAGCCCGCGAAGGTGTCGCCGGGCAGCGCGAAGCCCAGCACGCCCACCGCGATCTTGGTCTCGCCGTATTGCTTGGCATAGGGTCGTGTCTCGGAGCCGACCAGCGTTTGCAGCTTCGCGGTCTTGTCGAGCGGGGTCCCGCGCAGCAGCGAATCGGCGATGCGCGGCGCGGCCACCGACACCTCCTCGACGCCGTTGAGCTGCAGCGAGCGGCCTTGCGCTCGGGCGCCGAGCGGTGCTTCGAATCCGACGTCGAGCACGACCACGTAGCCGAGCTTGTGGAGATCGACGCGATAGGCACTGCGACCCGGGGCCACGTGTGCTGGGTCGACCGGCTCGAGCGAAACGCCCGCGCCGAGGTCGCGCAAGGCTTTGCAAACGAGGATCGCGCTCGTCCTCGCGTCGGCGGGCGGGAAGCCCTCGAAGCTTCCGAGCACGCACGCCGCCTCGGCTGGAGCTGCCACGGGTGGCGGAGGGGGTGGTGGCTGAGCAGGCTCGGGCGCCGCGGCTGCGGCGGGCACGGCAGCGGCTGCCACGGCCGGGCCCGGTGCGGGGATTGTTGAGGGCGCAGGCTCTTGGCCGCTCGCCTCAGGCGGGGCTCCGGGTGGCGGGGGCGGCGCACCCGCGTCCTGCGCATGCCCTGGAAGCGTCCAGGCCAGCAACGACCCACACATCAGCAAGCCCGTCAGTCCTCTCATCATCGCCTCCGTTCGACTCAGTTCTCGTACCGATGGACATCGGCAAGGCAAGCAAGGGGCGAGCCAGCATCGTTTCGCACGGTTTTTCGCGAGAATCTTCCGGTTGGTTGCCGCATTGCATGCCCTTCTCCGGGGTACGCCGACACCAGGGTGTGACACGCGTGCCACAGCCGCAGCGCGATCGCGATTTGGTGTGCAGGCCGCTTCGGGTATGCTGCCGCGCGGTGGTCGTGGTTCGTGGTGGCCTGCTCCGCAGCCTCGGGTTGCCGTTGCTGTGGGTTCTGTCGTCGAGCGCCCTGCCTGCGCGCGCGCAGTCGGGGCTCGTCCTGCACGCGCTCGGCAAGACCACGCTTCGAATCGACGGCGACTTGCGCGACTGGCTCGGGGTGCACCGCATCCACGTTGGGCAAGGCTCCGACTCGGCGCTCGATTACGCGCTCGCGTACGATGACGAAGCGCTCTACGTCGGTGCACGCGTGCTCGATGACCGGTTCGTGCGCTCCACGCATCCGTCGCCGGCCGAGGACGCGCTGGTGTTGACGCTCGACATGCCGCGCACGAGCGGTCACTGGCAGCGCACCGAGGTCTGGCTTTACGCGGGCGTGCCAGGCAAACAGGCGGCGCTCGCCGTGGTCGGCACGGACGGCGCAAAGCCTTCGCCGGTCAAGGCCGTGAGCGTGGTCGAGGGCCCGCTCGAGGGTGAGCGCGGCTACGTGCTCGAAGCGCGGGTGCCGTGGAGCGTCGTGGCCGGCAGCGGACAACGCGCGCTCGGCCGAGGGGCCATCGCGTTGCATGACGTCGATCGCAAGGGCGGCCCAGCTGTGCAGCTCGCATCGTCGGCCACGGGCCGTGAGCTTTCGCCGCTGCTGCTGGGTCGGGGCGGCAACTCCGCCATCGCCGCGTTCCTGCGCAAGAAGCAGCTCGAGTCCGGCGTGCGTTACGACCTGATGGGCGACGTGAGCGGCGACGAGCGGCTCGAGCGCGTGGTCTTGGCCGGAACCTACGCCGTGATCGCAGGGCCCGAGATCCAGGGTGCAGGCGGGGACTACGGCTTCTTGGA
>JBIOJD010000437.1:0-3591 GCA_044450485.1 Polyangiales bacterium
CAACGCCAAGCAGCACGAGCGCGAGGCCTACGTGGTGGCGCAGGCCGGGCGCAAGGGCGCGATCACGGTCGCGACCAACATGGCCGGTCGCGGCACGGACATCGTGCTCGGTGGCAACCCCGAGATGCTCGCGCGCCACGACGTCTTGCAGAGCGCGACCGAAGAGCTGCACGCCGATCCGGTTGCGTTCGACGCCGCCGTCAAAGAAGCGACCGTGCGCTACAAGGGCACCTGCGAGGCCGAGCGCCAAGAGGTGCTGGCGCAGGGCGGGCTGCACATCCTCGGCACCGAGCGCCACGAATCGCGCCGCATCGACAACCAGCTCCGCGGCCGCGGCGGCCGTCAAGGCGACCCCGGCAGCTCGCGCTTTTATCTTTCGCTCGAAGACGATCTGATGCGCATCTTCGCGGGCGAACGGATCCAGGTGCTGATGGATCGGCTCGGCATGGAAGAGGACGTGCCGATCGAGCACAAGTGGGTGACCAAGGCGGTCGAGAACGCGCAGACCAAGGTCGAGCAGCGCAACTTCGACATCCGCAAGAACATGCTCGAGTACGACGACGTGATGAACCAGCAGCGCAAGAGCATCTACGCGCTGCGGCGTCAGGTCTTGAGCGGGCAGTACCGCAGCGAGCCGACCAAGGACGAGCGCGAGCGCGGCATCGAACCAGCGCCGCTGGTCGAGCAGGCGGACCCGCACTACCACGAGCTGGTCGCGGGGGCGCTCGAGAACCTGTGCAAGATGGCGGCGGCGCCGCGGGTGGCGGCCGACGCCACGCCCGAGCAGCGTCAGCAGTGGCAAAAGGATGCGCTCGGCGCCAGCCTGCAGAAGCTCGAGCACCTCGACTACCAGAACCTCGAGCAGGTCATCTACGTGAACTTCGGTTGTCAGACCGACCTCCACGCGTACGAGCACAACCCGGCTGGCTGCTGCAAGCACCTCGAGAACGTGGTGCCGTTGTCGCTCACAGAGCAGCGCGAGCGCCTGTTCGATCTGTGCGACGAGGTGGTCGGCGTGATGGTCGAGCACGCCTGCCCATCGGGCAAGCACAGCGAGGACTGGGACCTCGATGGCCTGCGCAAGGGTTTCCAGGAGATGTTCGGCATCGAGGGCACCGGGCTCGACGGTGTCGCGTCGGCGCAAGACATCGCGCAGAAGCTGTATGTCGACGCCGAGGGCGTCCTCAAGCGACGCGAGCGCGAGGTCGGCGAGCTCTTGTACCTACGCGTCTTGCGCAATTTCTATCTGCAGGACATCGACAACCAGTGGCTCGAGCACCTGCAGAACATGGAAGCGCTGCGCGACGGCATCGGCCTGCGCGGCTACGGCCAGCGCGATCCGAAGAAGGAGTACCAAAAAGAAGGTTTCGATCTGTTCCTCGAGCTGACGCAGAACATCAAGAGCAACGTGGTGCAGAAGATGTTCCACTTCGTGCTCGAACGCGAGGACGAGGTCGAGCGCCTCGAAGCCGAGCGGCGGCGCAGGGTCGAAGCGCGCCAGGCGAAGATGAGCGCGAGCCACGCCGCGGCTGCAGCGCCGCAAGGGGACGGCGAAGGCGAGGAGGCTGAGGACGGCGATCAAGCGGCCGCCGCCGGGCCGGCTTCGCGCCGCGCGCGCCGGCGCATGGCTGCGATGGGCCAGCAGGTCGAAGCGCAGGCGGCGCCCAAGCCCCAAACCGTGAAGCGCGACAAGCCCAAGCTCGGCCGCAACGATCTGTGCTGGTGCGGCAGCCAGAAGAAGTACAAGAACTGCCACCTGCGCAGCGACGAGGACGCGGTGGCGTAGGCGAAGCGTGAGCTCGCCTCGGGCGAAGAGGTTAGCGCTGGTCTTCGATCCGGGTCGGCCGGTGGGGGATGGGCCCTGTGCTCAAACAAGCCGGCCCTGATGTTGCGATCGCTCTGGCCGGTGCAAGGTCGTCCTCTCGTCACCTGCAAGCGTAGGCCGGGATCGGCACTTCCCCGGCCCATCACCCGTGGTGCTTGCTGAGCTCAACCCGTTGCTCGCCGCCGGCAAGCCGGCAACTCGCACAGGGCCCATCCCCCACCGGCCTCCGGGTGCACAGGTTTGGCCCTCGTAGGAACTCTCGGCGGAATGCCTTGGTACCGGGCGCGACGTCACCACGTCTCGACAGACAGGCCCGTCACGCGCAGGAACTCGCTCTGGTTGCGCGTCACGAGTGTCGAGTCCGAGGCAAGAGCCGTGGCGGCGATCATCATGTCGTTCGCGCCGATGGGAGTGCCGGCCGCTTCGAGCTGAGCGCGCAACGTGCCGTAGTGCTCGGCTGCGAGGTCGTCGAAGGGCAGCGAATCGAAGGTCGCGAAGAACTGCGTGAGGCGCATGAGGTTGTCGGTCACACGCTTGCTCTTGCGCGCCCCGTAGAGCAGCTCGGCCTTGACCACGCTGCACAGGCGCACCTCGCCCGGCGACAACGACAGGAGCTTGTCGCGGACGGCCGGGTCGGTGCCGTTCATGAACGCTACGCACACGTTCGTGTCCAAGAGCCGGCTCACAGCACTGGGCCTTGCTCGGGCGGACTGTCATCGACGTCCGGAAGATCACCCCGGCAACTGCCGTAGAGCTTGCGGAAGTCCTTGGGCCATTGGGCGCGCGGTTCCCCCTCCTCCAGCATCTCGGCCACATATGCGGACACGCTCTTGCGCGCACGTCGCGCGCCCGCGCGCAATCGACGCAAGACCTGCTCGGATAGGTAGATCGTGAGCTGCGACACAGTTCCAAGTATATGTGGATGAGTGGCACGAGGCAATCGCCAGCGGTCGGACGCTGCTTGTGCTCGAGGTCGAGCGCTGTGTTCTTCGTGCCGTCGGCGTCCCTGTTCCTCTCGACGATCGATAGCCGCGCAGGGCTCCCAGCTGCCGTTTTTTTGACCGGGGTGGCTGCTTGGCCGACAACCTGCGGGCGGAGGCACGCATGGGCGGTAGCGCTCGAGTCACGGACGAGGTCAGCTTTTGGAGCAAGCGCGGCGAGCTGCGGCACGCGGTGCGGGCCGTGCGTACGCGCAAGCCCGAGCGGCTGCGCTGGCGCGCCGCGGTGGCCACGCTGACCGAGGCGGCGGCGCCCTTGCGCGGCCATGACCGCGCGCGGATCGAGGAGCCCGTCCGCGAGCTGGTGCTGGATCTGAACGATCGCATTCTGCGGCGCGAGAGCGTGCTCGACGCGCGCCGTCATGGCGTAGACCTCGACCGCGGTGAGATCCTGCCGCGCCTCACGCGCTGGGACCTCAAGCGCACGGCGTTTCTGACCGGCGTCGACCACGCGCTGATCTCGCATTACTTGCCCTTGCCCGACGACTTTAGCCGCCCGATCGATACTGCCGGCGTGGTGGTGATCGCGCGCGCCCTCGCCGGCTCGCACAAGCAGCGCGCCGATCGGCTCACGCTGCGCGTGGGCGATCCGCAGGCGCGTGCGCTCGCGCGCCACGAGCAGATCATGCTCCATCGCGCCGACTACGAGCGCGACCTAGCCCGCCGCTGGGCCGCCCTCTCCAAAACCCTCCTCGAAGGCTCGCGCTGACCGGTTTGATATCGGGAAGGGCACGCGCCCTTCCCGCCCCGCCAGCAAAGCTGTCGGGG
>JBIOJD010000438.1:0-3585 GCA_044450485.1 Polyangiales bacterium
ACGACCAGGTACTCAACCGCGTGATCGCCGAACGCCACCAAGATGTCTCTGTAGTCGGGCTGTAGAGCCATGCCCCTCCATCACTGCCACGTCGTCGGCCATCGTCCGCAGCGCATCGAGCTTGTCCGCTACGCTGGCATTGCGCCAGAACGCAGCGTCGAGCGAGGCCGCGGCGAGGCCTGTGGCGAGGCCTGATGGCCAGCCCTTGCGACGTCGCACCGAATCGTCCGATTGCACGCTCATTGCGCGATCATGATAGCACGCACGCTGCTGGGCGGCGTCTGGCTGCGTTCTCGCGTACGCCTCGCAACCTGCTGATACCACGCGCCTTTCTCAGGGGTCTCGGCCAATCCCGGAGCTCGCCGGCTGAGTTTTCTGGTCACAACCGCCTCGGGGGCCCTCTTCCATGCAGAACCGATTGCAGACCAGGAGCCCGCCATGTTGAAGACCCTCACCACCGCCGCCTTCGTGATGCTGACCCTCTCCGCCTGCAGCAGCAGCGCGAGCATCGTTCGCAAGGACGGCCTCGGCGGACGCGTGCAGCTCTCTGGCGCCTACGTACCGGCGATGGAAGATGCGCGGATGCTGATGGTCGAGCGGTGCAACGGTCGCTACGAGGCGGTCGAAGCCGGCAACGCAGTGGAGTTCCGCTGCAAGGCGCATGGCGCGACGAAGACGGCCACGGGGACCGAGGTCGCGGTAGCCGCGACGAGCAAGGGCCTGTGAAGGGCCCGAGGCCGTTGCCCAGTTCGGTCTTGGCAACCGAGCCAGCCAATTCGATGTTCGGCGCAGTCTACCGCCGCTCTCTGCGGCATCTTGCTCGGCGGTGACGAAGGCAAGGCCTTGATCACGTCAGCCGACGCCTTCCTGCGTGCAGGCAGCGCCATCGACCCCGAGCACTTCTGTTCGGTGTTGGTCCCTGGCATCTCCCCACGCTGACCTGGCCCGGCGAGTCGCCCCCGGCGCGATTACTCTTGCCTGTCGCGGTATAAAGGTACTACTATCCAGCATGGCCAAGGAGAAGGTGACGCTCACCCTCGACGGAGACAACCTGGCGGCGTTGCGCTCGCTCGTCGGGTCCCGGAGCTTGTCCGCCTCGGTCGACCGCGCAATCGCGGCGCACCTGACGCGGATGAAGCATCTGGCGGCAGTCGACGAGTGGCTCGAGGAGCTCGAGGACGCGCACGGCCCGATTCCGCCGGAAACCCTCGAATGGGCGGGACAGCTCATCGACGATTGGGCGCGGCGCTCGAAACGTCGGAAGGCCGGCTGATGTTGCTGCTCGACAGCGAGGCGCTTTCGGCGATTTCGAGAGGGCCCGCACAGCGACGAGATCGGGTCCGCGCGCTCGTGACCGAGATGCGGTCTCGCGACCTGCCGGTGGGAACGGTGGCTGCGATTCTCGCGGAAGTCGTGCGTGGCCGCCCGGCCGATGCCGAGGTGTTCTCCGGTCTCAGACGCGAGCGGGTGCAGGTGTACCCCGTGGACACGAGGGTGGGGGTGCGCGCCGGACAGCTACTTGGGGCTTCGCGACGGGGCTCGGCGCTTGCAGTCGATGCGTTCGTCGTTGCGGTGGCTGACCTCGCGGGTGGCGGCCTGGTGGCCACGGTCGATGTCGAGGATTTGGAGCTGCTCGCAAGTCATGCCAAGGACGTGAAGATCGTTTCGATCCAGCCCTGAGCCGCGCGACAGATTGCCTCAGTGACCGCTCGACGGAGCTGCGCCGGCGTCCATGCACGACATGAAGCACCCCGGCGACGCTCGGGCGCCCGGAACCTGAACCGCCGCATCCGGCTTCGCAGACATCTGGACGCCCGGGCTTTCGGCGCTGGACGCACCGTAGGCCCATGAACGGGACCGTGCCTCCGACCCGCCTTGCGCTCGGGCTCTCGATCCTCGACGCTCCGCCAGCATGACCGCGACCACGTCGAGCGCTCCGGCAGCGGCTGCCGTCCACACGACGCCTGTCTTACCGCTGCGCACGCAGCTCGCGTTCAGCGCACAAGCGTTCTTCGACGCGGCGATGGATTTGGTGGTGCTGGTGTTTCTCGGCAAGTTCTACGTCGACGTGGCGCTGTTGCCGGCCGGGCTGCTCGCGCTCGCGATCGCTGCAGCGCGCGCGTTCGACGCCGTGATCGATCCTGTGATGGGCTACGTGACCGATCACACGCGCTCGCGCTTCGGCCGGCGCAAGCCGTGGATCTGCGCCGGCATGCTCGGCAGCGCGGTGGTGTTCTACCGGCTCTTGTCGCCACCCGCGGGGCTCGCGCAGGGCCCGCTCGTGAGCTGGTTCCTGGCCTGCTTCGCGGGGCACTTCTTCTGCACCACGCTGGTGCGCGTGCCCAAGGGCGCGCTCGCCGCCGAGCTCAGCTTCGACCCACAGGAGCGCGTGCGCTTCTTCGGGCTCGTCGCGGTGCTCACCGCGCTCGGGCTGCTCGCCGGCACGCTCGGTCCCACGCTGCTGCAACGCGGGGTCGGCATCGCCGATCCGCGCAGGCAGATGTCGGTGCTGGCGGCGCTGTGCTCGCTCGGCAGCGTGCTCTCGCATCTCTGGCTGCTGTGGGGAGTGCGCGAGCGGCGCGACTTCCAGGAGCGCGGGCGCACGCCGCTCGTGCCCGCGGTGCGGCACGTGCTGCGCAACCGCCCGTTCATGGTGATGCTGCTCTCGACCGTCGTGACCGCGATCCCGGCCGCGATTCCCGCCACCCTGATGCCGTTCTTCGTGCAGTACGTGCTGCGCGCGAGCACCGAATTGACCGCGCTGCTGATCCTCACGTACTTGTTGTCGGGCTTTCTCGCGCTGCCGTTCTGGATGCGCATGGCCGCGCGCCGCGGCAAGCTGCGCGTCTGGCTGATCAACGGCTTCATCGGCGTGACCGGCGGCGCGCTGATGTTCTTGCCCGGCCCGGGCGACACGGCGCTGATGTTCGCGCTCGAGATCTACGTGGGCTTGCAGTCCCAGGTGTTCCTGGTGTTGGCGAGCGCGATGCAGGCCGACACCATCGACTACGACGAGCTGCGCAGCGGCAAGCGGCGCGAGGGCCAGTTCGGCGCCCTGTCGGCGATCGTGCCCAAGTTCACGCTGATCCCGGGTGCGGCGATCCCGCTCGCGATCCTCGGCGGCGCGGGCTACGTGCCGAACGCGGCGGAGCAATCACCCGGCGTCGTGCTCGCGCTGCGCGTGCTGTTTGCGTTGGTGCCCGCGGCGTTCAACTTGCTCGGGCTGCTCATCATGCGCCGCTATCCGCTGAGCGAGGCGCGCCACGCCGAAATTCGCGCCGCCGCGGCCCAACATGCGCGCGGAGAAGCCGCGATCGATCCGATCACGGGTCAGCACCTGCCGCCGCCCAACCAGCGGCCCCTCGACGAGGCGACCGGCTTCCTGCTCGATCATTTCTCGCTGCGAGAGCTGCGCGCCTACACACGGGGCAAAGGTCCCTTGCAATCCGTGCTGGCTTCCGTGACCGGCAGCGCCGTGCTGACCGTCGTTGCAATGCTGCTCGCGGTGCACAGCGTCACCCGCCTCGACGCCGACCCCGGCCCAATGCCGTCACTCGCGATCGTGACCGCCGGCGCCGGCTTCAC
>JBIOJD010000439.1:0-3585 GCA_044450485.1 Polyangiales bacterium
AATGCGCGCCAGGAAATAGCCGCGATCAAAGTGCTCGCGCCGAGCATGGCGCTGCGCGTGATCGACCGCGCGATCCAGGCGCACGGCGGCATGGGCGTGTGCCAGGACACGTTCCTGGCGTCGGCATGGGCCAATCAACGCACGCTGCGTCTGGCTGATGGACCCGACGAAGTCCATATGGATCAAATCGCGCGCCTCGAGCTGCGGAAGCACCGGGAGAAGTGAGATGGCCGAGCAAACACCGCAAGTCCCACAAGGTCTCGTCGACGTGAGAGCCGCGCACCGCTTCGACGAAGCCGCGCTCGACCGCTACCTGGCGCAGCACCTCGAGGGCTATCGCGGCGAACCGCAGATCAAGCAGTTCGAGGGTGGGCAGTCCAATCCGACGTTCCTGCTGAGTAGCGGCGATCGCCGCTACGTGCTGCGCAAGAAGCCACCGGGCACACTCTTGCCGACCGCGCACCAGATCGAGCGCGAGTACCGCATCTACCGCGCGCTCGAGGGCACCGACGTGCCGGTGCCGAAGGCTTACTTCTTGTGCGAGGACCCCGCGATCATCGGCACCGCGTTCTACGTGATGGACTTCGTGCAGGGCCGCAACTTCCGCGACTCGGCCCTGCGCGACCTGAGCGTCCAGGATCGGCGCGCGGCGTATGACGACATGAGCCGCGTGCTCGCGGCGCTGCACAGTATTGATTACAAAGCCAAGGGCCTCACGGACTACGGCAAGCCCGGCAACTACTTCGACCGTCAGATCAGCCGCTGGACCAAGCAGTACGTCGCGGCCAAGACCCACGACATCGAGCCGATGGACAAGCTGCTCGAGTGGCTGCCGAAGAACATGCCGACCGACGACACCACGACCGTCGTCCACGGCGACTACCAGCTCTACAACCTGCTGTTTCACCCGACCGAGCCGCGGATCGTGGCGCTGCTCGACTGGGAGCTGTCGACGCTCGGCCACCCCATGGCTGATCTCGCGTACAACTGCATGAAGTACCACACGATGGAAGCATCCTCGCTCGGCGAAGGCGTGCCGACCGAGAACGAGTACATCGCGATGTATTGCAAGCGCACGGGCCGCGAGCGGATCCCGGATTGGAACTTCTATGTGGCGTTCGGGTTCTTCCGGCTCGCGAGCATCATCCAGGGCGTGTACAAGCGTGGCCTGCAGGGCAACGCCGCCTCGACTGCGGCGCTGTCGATGAAGAACGTCGTCGACCAAACCGCGGCGACGGGCTGGAAGGTCGCGCAAGGTGGCTGAGTTGGAGCCGGGCGCGACCTACCACCAAATCCTCTACCAGGTCGACGAGCCGTGCGCGGTGATCGCGCTGAACCGCCCGGCCAAGCTCAATGCTTGGACGGATGTGATGGAGCGCGAGGTCCGTCACGCGCTGCAGACCGCGGAGAACGATCCGCGCGTGGTCGGCATCATTCTGACCGGCGAGGGGCGTGCGTTCTGCGCGGGCGCCGACCTCGCGACGCTGTCGACCATCGCTCAGGGCCAGACCGTCCAGCTCGGGACGGCCTTGCAGGCGGATCCCGGCGACGCGAGCTTTCATCCGGGCTTTCGGCACACGTACTCGTTCCTCGCGTCGGTGCGCAAGCCGATCATCGCGGCGATCAACGGACCCTGCGTGGGCATGGCGGTGCCGATCGCATGCTTCTGCGACCTGCGCTTTGCGTCTGATCAGGCGTCCTTCATCACCGCGTTCTCGCGCCGCGGCCTCGTCGCAGAATGGGGCAGCAGCTGGATCCTGCCGCGCTTGGTTGGCGCCGGGAACGCGTTCGACCTGCTCTTCTCGGGGCGGAAGGTCCTGGCCGACGAAGCCGCCCGCATGGGCCTCGTCAACCGCATCGTGCCCCACGCCGAGCTGCTCGACGAAGCCAGGGCCTACGTGCGCATGCTCGCCGAGAATTGCTCGCCCGGCGCGATCGCAGCCATGAAGCGCCAGCTCTATCACGATCTCCTGCGTCCGCTCGACGATTCCCTGCGCGAGTCCACCAAGCTGATGCTGGAGAGCTTCCGCAGCGACGATTTCAAGGAAGGTGTCGACGCGTTTCTCGGTCGACGGCCGCCGAAGTTCCGGCGCCTCCGCTGACGCCCCCCTTGCGGCAACGCTGCGCCCGCGGCACAAGGACGGCGTGCAGAGAATCTCCCCCGACGACGGCAAGCTGGCCCTGGTGATGGTCGGTCTGCCCGCGCGCGGCAAGAGCTACACGGCGCGCAAGATCGAGCGCTACCTGTCGTGGCTCGGCCACGCGACCCGAGTCTTCAACGTGGGCGAGTACCGCCGCGCCCGGGTCGGAGCACACATGCGCCACGCGTTCTTCGACCCCGACAACCCGGAGGGCGAAGAGGCCCGCAAGGAGGTCGCGCTGCAAGCGCTCGCCGACATGACGGAGTGGCTGACGAGCGAGGGCGAGGTCGCGATCTACGACGCCACCAACAGCACGTTTGCACGGCGGATGATGGTGCGACGGCGCTGCGAGCAGGCCGGCTTTCAAGTGCTGTTCATCGAGATCCTGTGCGACGATCCGAACATCATCGAGGCCAACATCCGCAGCACCAAGCTGAGCTCGCCGGACTACGAGAACGTCGAGCCCGACGAGGCGGTTCGCGACTTCCGAGCACGCATCGCGCACTACGAGCGCGTGTATGAGCCGCTCGCGGAGCACGAGGGCGCGTACCTGCGCGTGACAGGCGCGGGTCGCAGCGTGACGGTGAGCAACATCGACGGCTATCTGGTCTCGCGGCTGGTGTTCTTTCTGATGAACCTGCACCTGACCGACCGATCGATCTGGCTCACCCGTCATGGCGAGAGCGCTTACAACGTGAAGGGGTTGATCGGCGGCGACCCGGACCTCACTCCCAAGGGCCAGGCCTACGCGCAAGCGCTCGCGGGCTGCCTCGACCAGAGCTTCCCGGAGCCGGACGGTGTCGCGATCTGGACCAGCTCACTGCAGCGCGCAGTGCAGACGGGCCAAGCGCTGAAGCGCACCGTGCGGGGGTGGCGCGCGCTCGACGAGATCGACGCCGGCGTGTGCGACGGCCTCAGTTACGAGCAGATCAAGGAGCGCATGCCGGAGGAGTACGAAGCGCGCCGCAACGACAAGTTCCACTATCGCTACCCGCGCGGCGAGTCTTACCAAGACGTGATCCAGCGCCTCGATCCGGTGATCATCGAGCTCGAGCGGGTCCGCCGGCCCGTGCTCGTGATCACGCACAACGCGGTCGTTCGCGCGCTGTACGCCTATTTTCAGGGCGTGCCGCCCGAGCGCTGCCCGCAACTCGACATCCCGCTGCACACCGTCGTGCAACTACGACCGCACGCCTACGGCTGCCACGAAACGCGCCTCGCCTTAGAGGGGTGACCTGGGTACCGGGAAGGGCACGCGCCCTTCCCGCCCGTTGAGCAAAGCTCAACGGGGCCCACCCATCCGCGAGGTTCGCTCCGCTCACTCGCTTGCTTGTCGCGCTTCGTGCGTGTGCCCGTGGGAGTGCCCTTCGTGGCTCGCGCTCAGTGCTTCGCCGAGCGAGCCGAGCCAGGCGCGCAGGCCATTGCTGTAGACAGCGCGCCCGAG
>JBIOJD010000440.1:0-3580 GCA_044450485.1 Polyangiales bacterium
GCGCGACGAGCGCGAGACACGTTCCGCCGAGCACGCGCCGCAACACGCGGACGTTCTAACATTGTCCCCGATCGATGCGCAGCGTCGCTACACGACCACCTCGAGGTTGTACGTGGTGACCGATCCAGGCAACGCGCTAGTGCGCAACGCGTGGTCGAGAATCTGCTCGACCACGGGCCGCTGCTCGCCATGCTGTAGACTCTGCTCGCGCAAGATCTCTGGCCGGCCGACGCCCGCGTCGTCCCAACCGCGAGCATGGCTCAGGGTCGGCGCGGCCGTGAGCTGCGTCGCCGCGCTTTGGCTCGCAGCCGCCACGGCAGCAGCGCAGCAGCCCGCTCGGAATCTCACCGGCGGGCAGGGCACGTTCGAAGACATCGTGTCGAACGCCGTGACCGCAGATAGATTGAGCGCGCTCGTGAGCCGCGCGGTCGTCCACGCTTGGCCAACATAGTGCCAGTTCTCGGTCACATACGGCCGCGGGCTCACGCCAGCGAACGCCCCGCCGACCTCCCAGTTGCGGCCTTCCGGCAAGCCGCCGATCGGGCGCAAAGTGGCTGGCGGCGCGCAGCCGAAACAACAGCAGACCAACAACGCAAGTCCCTGTTTCACGTAACTTCGAGCACTCGCCGCGCCGCCGCGAGCACGCGCTCCGTCGATGGCAAGTAGCTGCGCTCGAGCTGCAGCAGGGGCATCACGGTATCGTAGCCCGTGACGCGGACGACCGGCGCCTGCAGTGAGAACAGCCCTTCGTCCGCCAGCCCGGCGGCGATCTCGGCGCCCACCCCGCAGGTTCGAGCGGCCTCGTGCACGATCACGCAGCGGCCGGTGCGACCGACCGACTCGAGAATCGTCGCCATGTCGAGCGGCTTGAGCGTCGCCACGTCGATCACCTCGGCCTCCACCCCTTCTCGCGCCAGCTGCTCGGCCGCCTCCAGGGTCTCGACCAACATCGCGCCCCAGCTCACGAGCGTGAGGTCGCGCCCCTGCCGCAGCACGAACGCGCGATCGAGCGGCAGCGCTTGACCCTCGTCGGGCACGTCCTCCTTGACCTTGCGGTAGAGGCGCGTCGGCTCGAGAAACACCACCGGGTCCGGATCGCGAATCGCCGCGAGCAGCAGGCCGTACGCACGCCGCGGTGACGACGGAATCACCACACGCAGCCCAGGTACGTGCGCGAGCATGGCTTCGGTGCTCTCCGAGTGGTGCTCCGGCGAGTGGACGCCGCCGCCATGGGGCGTGCGCAACACCAGCGGGCAGTGCAGCCGCCCGCGCGTTCGACTCCGCATTCGCGAAGCGTGGTTGACGAGCTGATCGATCGACGGATACACGAAGCCCATGAACTGAATCTCGAGCACCGGCTTGAAGCCCTGCACCGCCAGACCGACGGCAAGACCGGTGATCCCGGCTTCCGAGAGCGGCGTATCGAGCACGCGCTCCGGCCCGAAGCGCGCGAGCAAGCCATCGGTCGCGCGAAACACACCGCCGACCGCGCCCACATCCTCGCCGAGCAGGACCACGCTCGGGTCGTCGGCCATGGCGCGGCCGCACGCGAGCTTCACCGCCGACAGCAGCGTGATCTCAGCCACGGCTCTTGGCCTCGCGGACCTGCTCGCGCTGCGAGGCGTACGCCGCAGGCAGCGCTGCGTGGAGGTTGTCGAACATCGTCTCTGGCGCCTGCGGCGGCAGCGCTGCGTACGCACGCGCCGCCTCGTCGACCTCCGCTGCGCACTCCGCAAGCAACGCCTCGTCCTCCGCGCTCGACCACCCGAAGCGCTCGGTCATGAGCGCGCGCGTGCGCACGAGCGGCTCTTCCTTGCGCGCCGCATCGACCTCCGCCGGATCGCGGTAGCGCCGCGAGTCGTCGGCCGTGGTGTGCTCGCCCAGACGATAGGTGAGCGCCTCGATGCACTGCGGCCCTCCCCCCTCGCGCGCGCGCTCGAGCGCGGCCTCGATCACCGTTCGCACGGCGATCACGTCGTTGCCGTCGACCTGCTCGCCGGAGAAACCTGCCGCAACCGCCTTCTGCGCCAGCGTCCGCGCCGCGGTCTGATGCGCGCGCGGCAGCGAGATCGCCCACTGGTTGTTGCTGATCACGAACAGCACGGGCAGCTTCCACACGCCCGCGAGATTCATCGCCTCGTACACGTCGCCCTTGGATGTGGCGCCGTCGCCCATCACGCACACCGCGACGCGCGGCTCGTGCCGCAGCTTGAACGCGAGCGCCACACCGGCTGCGTGCGATGCCTGCGAGCCCACCGTCAGACAGACGGGAAAATCCTCGCGCGCGCTCTCGAACGCGCTGCCGCGTTCGTCACCGCCCCAGTATTGAAATAGCTCGACCATGCGCACCCCGCGCACGAGCTGGGCGCCGTGCTCGCGAAACGACGGCACGAGCACGTCCTCGGCATGCATCGCGCTGGCGACGCCCACGCCTACGGCCTCCTGGCCAAGCGAAGACGCGTACGTCCCGAGCCGGCCGGTGCGCTGCAAAGCGACCGCCTTTGCGTCGAACACCCGCGTCAGCACCATCGCGCGGTAGAGCGCGAGCAACGACGCGCGCTCCGACGCAAACGCCGGCAGCTCCGTGAGCACCCGCCCTTGCGCATCGACGAAGCGCGCGACGCGCTCCTCTGGCACCGCGATCGACACTTCCCGCCTCCTTCTCGGTATTTAACTATTCGCCCAGACGAGCCCGGCAAACTCGGAAAAGCCCGCTTCTGATGCTTGCCGCGCCCCGGTGCCGCGCTTAGCTACAAGACGTGGGCTACTTCGCACGCCCGATTCGCGAGTACGTGAGCACGGACGCACCGCCGCCCTGCGTCGCGGAGCACACCACGCTGCCCCAAGTCCAGCGCGAGCTCGACCGCCACGCGGTGTCCGCGTTGCCAGTGGTGGATGACAGAGGCCGCGTGACCGGCATGATCTCGCGCAGCGATCTGCTGCAGGCCGGCGTCGTGCGCCGAGGCGGTCGCTGGCATCGCGCGAGCTTGGAGCTGCCCGACGACCCCGCACGCGCGTTGATGACCAAGAACCCGCTCTCTCTGCCGCTCACGGCGACCGTATCAGAGGCCGTAGAGATCCTCTTGCGCGAGCGCTTGCACCAACTGGTCGCAATCGACGACGGACAGCTCGCTGGAATCTTCAGCGTACGCAACGCGATGTGCGCGGTGATCGACGACCGCGTCCCGATCGCGCTCGAGAGCTTGATGACCCCAGGCGTGGTCGCCGTGCGCGCGGTCGAGCCCGTGCAGCGCGCGCTCGAACGGCTCGAGACCGCCCAAGTCCACGCGCTCGTCGTCACGGACGGCGAGCTCCCGATCGGCCTCTTCGGCCAACCCGAAGCGCTCGCGGCCATGCGCGCCATGACCCCGTCGCGCGTCGAAGACTGGCTCGACGCACGCCTCTTGTGCGCTCCCACCACCCTCGCCGCGCACCGCGCCGCCACGCAAGCCGTCGCCCTCGGAGTCGACCACATCGTCGCGCTCGACCACGGCACCATGGCCGGCATCCTCACCGCCAGCGACCTCGCGCGCTCCGGCCTACCAGAAGACCGCCAAGAAGCCCTCCGCCCCCGCAGCAC
>JBIOJD010000441.1:0-3575 GCA_044450485.1 Polyangiales bacterium
ACCGCGACATGGCCGTGCTCTACATGGCGATCAACCGCAACAAGCGCTCGATCGCGCTCGACCTCAAGGCCGACTCGGCCAAAGCGGTGATGCGCAAGCTGATCGCGTCGGCGGATGCGTTCATCACCAACACGCGGCCGCAGGCGATGGCCCGGCTAGGGCTCGACTACGAGTCCGCGCGCGCGTTGCGGTCCGATCTCGTGTACGTGCACCTGACCGGTTTCGGCGCGGGCGGCGCCTACGCTGGCCGTCAAGCCTACGACGACTTGGTGCAAGCCGCGTCAGGGATGGCCGACCTGCAGCCAAAGGCCAGCGGCGGCGGCGAGCCGCGCTTTCTGCCCACGCTGGTCGCGGACAAGACGACTGCGCTGCACGCGGTCTACGCGCTGACCGCGGCGCTGCTGCATCGCGAGCGCACGGGCGAGGGTCAGTTCGTCGAAGTGCCGATGCTCGAGAGCGTCACCTCGTTCCTGCTGGTCGAGCACCTGTACGGGCACGTGCACCAGCCGCCGACGGGTCAGTTCGGCTACACGCGCGTGCTGACGCCGAACCGCCGGCCGTTCAAGACGCAGGACGGCTACATCGCGATCATGCCGTACACCGATCAACATTGGCCGCGCTTCTTCGAGGTCGCGGGGCGGGCCGAGCTGTGGGTGCGCTGGCGCAACACCTCGCGCCAAGATCGCAGCAAGCGCATCGACGAGCTCTACGGCATGATCGCCGAGGTCACGCTGAGCAGGACCACGGCCGACTGGATGGCGCTGCTCGATCGCCACGACATCCCGTGCATGCGCGTCAACCGGCTCGAGGACCTCGAGCACGACGAACATCTCGGCGCGAGCGGTTTCTTCGAGCCGCGCGAGCATCCGAGCGAGCAGGGCTACGTGACGTTGCAGCATCCGGTGCGCTTCTCCGGCTGCGACACGGCGTTTCGATTCCACCCGCCGCGGCTCGGTGCGGATGGACGCGAGGTTCTGGCCGAGATCGGCCTCGGCGCCGACGACATCGAGGCGCTCCTCGGCGAGGGCGCGCTGGTTTTGCCTGAAGCCTCCTCGGAGCCAGGCGAAAACCCCTGATGCGCGGGCGGTATTGACAGTAATCGAATCCTATTCTAGTTACTCACATGCCCTCCGCCGGAGCGAGTAGAACGCGCGGCCGTCCCGACTCGCAGCGCATTCGCACCCAGATCCTCGACGCGTTCTCGGCCAAGGCCAAGCGCATCGGCATCCGCAGCGTGATGATGGCCGAGCTGGCGAGCGAGCTGCGCATGAGCGCCTCGACGCTGTACAAGCACTTTCCTTCGAAGGAAGCGCTCACCCTGGCGTGCGTCGAGCGCTGGGCGCTCGAGCTGGCGGCTGCCGAAGCGGCCGAGTCGAGACCGGGGCAACGCCTGGACGGCTTCGAGCAATTCATGCACTGGGCGAACGCCTGGGCCGACGCCAACGCCGCGCTCTCGCCAGCGTTTGCGCGCGACCTGCGCAGCGACTACCCGGAGGCGTGGCAGCGCTTCAGCGAGGTGATCCGGGAGCGACAACGGCGCGGTGTCGCCTTGCTACGGCCGGTGCTCAAGCAGGACCTCGACGATCGCGTGGCATTCGCGGTGCTCGAGCTGATCATGAACGCCGTGCTGAGACCCGAGTTCGCCGACCGGCTGCGCATCTCGCGCCACGAGGCGATTCGCAGCGCGGTCTCGATTTGGGCCGCGGGCGCGGTCGATCGGCGCGGGCAGTTGCGCGCGCTGCGCGAGAGCAGGCGGAACAGAGACGAATAGCCGGTAGGGAAGGGAGCTGAGCCATGCCATACGCACAAGGACGCGTCTATTACGATTCCGACAGCCACATCATGGAGACGCTGGGGTGGCTCGGCAGCTTTGCCAGCGCGGGCGAAGCCAAGTTGCTCGGCTCGATCGCGGACGCGAAGAACGCGGGCGGCGGCATGATCGCCAAGGCGATCTCCGCAGCCGAAGCGCGCCGCGCCGATCCCGCGGCGACCGAGAAGCTGCTGCAGACACCGATCATCTCCGGTCCCAAAGGCTGGGGCGCGTACGGCGCGAGCACGCCCGACGAGCGCAGTCGCGCGCTCGACATGCTCGGGTTCAAAGCCCAGCTCGTGTTTCCCACGTTTTCGCTCGGTCAGTTTGCCCGCTCCGAAAACCTCGACGTCGTCTACGCCGGCGCGCGCGCGCTTGCTCGCGCCATGGGCCAGTTCTGTGCCAGCGACAAGCGTCTGCTCGGCGTGGCTTACTTGCCGCTTCACGACACGCAGCGAGCCTTCGAGGTGATCGAGCTCGGCGTGCGCGAAGGCATCAGCGCCTTCTGGGTCAGCTCCGAGCCCACGGCCGGCAAGTCGCCCGCGCACGTCGACTTCCATCCGATATGGGAGAAGCTGATCGAGCGCGGCTTGCCGATCATGCTTCACATCGGCGGCGGCAAGCTCGCGCCTCGCGAGCTGCACAACAACGGTCATCCCAAGACGACGGACTGGCTCGGCGGTGGCGAGAACCTGCGCGCCCGCGACTACGTGTCGGTCTCGCACTCGCCCGAGAACTTCTTGGCCGCGCTGGCGCTCGACGGAGTGTTCGAGCGCTATCCCGAGCTGCGCTGCGGCGTGATCGAGCTCGGCGGGAGCTGGGTGCCGGGCTTCCTGCGCATTCTCGATCAGGCCGCGCGCAGCTTCGGCAAGACCGAGCCCCTGATCGGCAGCCTAAAGCTGAAGCCTTCCGAGTACATCAAGCGCCAGGTCAAATGGAGCTTGTTCCCGCACGAGGACGCGGGCTGGCTGATCCAGCAAGCCGGCGAAGAGCTGTTCATGTTCGCGTCCGACTACCCGCATCCCGAAGGCAGCAAAGACCCGCTGGGCCGCTTTGCCGCGTTCCTCACGGCCTCGAACATCTCCGAGCCCGCCCAGGAGCGCTTCTACAGCGGCAACTTCGCCCAGCTCATGGCGTTGTAGAGAAAACGCAGAACGCGCCTGCAGGGGGGTCTGCAGGCTTGTGGCGCTTCTCGGTTCTGGCGATACTGCCGGGCCGGAGGAGCGCTCTCGGGTGAGCGCTTCGCACGTGCTCGGATTCCGATCGAGCCCGCGGGGGCGGCGGAGGGGCGGTCAAGCTCACGGGCACGAGCCAACATCCAAGACAGGAGAGACACCGATGCGAGCTCAAGCCTTCTTCACCGTGATCCTCGTGTGTTCCGTCGCGGCCTGCAGCAACGGGGCAACAGGGGCCAAAGGCGCCAAGGGCGACCCGGGTGATCCAGGCGCCACCGGAGCGCCGGGCACGAACGGCAAGGACGGTACGAACGGTAAGGATGGTGCCATGGGGGCGATGGGAGCGACCGGCACCAAGGGCGCTACGGGCGCGACGGGTGCTGACGGCATGAGCGGCACCAATGGCGTCGACGGCACGAACGGCACCAACGGTACCGACGGCACCAACGGTACCGACGGCACCAACGGCACCAACGGCACCAACGGCACCAACGGCACCAACGGAAACGACGTCATCATTTCCGACCGCGCCAAGCACGGTTTGGACATTTCGCCTGCCCCAATCGACACGACTGGCATGACCTCGGCAC
>JBIOJD010000442.1:0-3536 GCA_044450485.1 Polyangiales bacterium
CTCGTCCTGGGCTGCCATCGTGTGTCCGTCGTCGCCGACGGGCAGGCCGAGCAGCGCGATCAGCACGCTCGTTCCGAGCATGGCCCAGAACACGCGTTGAACCGCTTTGATCCGCTCAGTCACGTCGATGCGTCCAGGCCGTCCGCGCTGTGCGCGTGTCGGACCCCTAAGACGGGGAGGGTCGGCCCAATCCCGTTGCGGCCCACGAATCTACGCGATCCACCGCCATTGTCACCAGCGGCTGTATGACGCGGGGAGGCACGCGCCTCCTCGCGTCACCAACTCCCTACTTCTTCTTGACGAAGTAGCGGCCGAAGGGGAGGGCGCCTAGGCGCTTGTTCTGGTGGTGCTCACGCACGAACTTGCGCGCCTCGTGGTTGTCTTCGTCGACCTCGAGCACCTTCTGGTAATACTGCACGGCACCGTTTTCGTCGTCGCTCTTCAGCCGCATGCGCGCGTGGGTGGTGTACAGCCACTGCGTTGCCTGGCGGTCGCCGGGGCTCTCTTGCAGCAGCTCCTGAAACGTCTTCAGCGCCTGCTCGAGCCGTTTGTGCGTCAGGTGGGTCATGCCGAGCCTGAGCTTGGTCGCATCGAGCGACTTGCCGGCCCCTGATGCGGGCGGCTCCACCGCGGGCATCGACTTCTGGCTGGTCGCACCGGCGCGCTCGCTCGTCGGAGGCCGCGAATCGGCCGCGGGCATCGATTTCTGGCTGGCCGCGCCTGCGCGCTCGCTCGTCGGTCGCTGCGAGTCGGTTGCAGGCATCGCCTTCTGCGTGGTCGCGCCGGCCCGCTCCGCCGCCGCCCGCGGCGGCTCGGCCACCGGCATCGCACGCTGCGTCGTAGCGCCGGCTCGAAGGGAGGTTTGCCGCGCTGGCTCTGCCACTTGCATCGAGCGCTGCGTCGTCGCACCGGTGGGCGCCGGCGGTAGCGCTTCGAGCACCTTCCCGGGAGGTAGCGCCGCCTGCGTCTCGAACATTCGCCGGGCGAGGCTCGCGCTCGGGTCCGTACCTTCCCAGCGCGCGAACTCGACGAGCTGGACGATCTGCTGCTTGTGCGTGGGTCCGAGGTTGGAGAACGCGATGCCCACTCCGGCTTGCCGCCCTTGCAGCGTGGCTTGCTCCGGGTCGAGCACGTGCACCACCGTGCCCTTGAGCTGAAGCTTGTGACCCTCGGGCAAGTCGACTGCGACCTCGATCTCACTCAAGATCGGCGGCGCGTCGTCAGTGATGACGAACATGCCGCCCTGGCTGACGTCCGCCGCGTAGAGCTGAGCGAACTCGGCCCAGCTCTCGCAGCGCACGAACAGCTCTTGCTGCGTCGGAAAGCGCTTGTCGCGGCGCGGTACGTCGGTCATGGCGGCCAGCCGAATCCTACCACAGGGGCCGCGACGGTTCCCGGTGGGCCTGCATGCCACACCTGAGCACCGGCGCGCTCACGGGGCTCGCGAAAGCTGCTGTGCGGATGCGTCGCGGATGGCGTCCTCGAGCTGCCATGGGTTGAAGCCCACGTAGGTCTTGCCCGCGAGCTCGAAGGTCGGCAGCGACAGCGTCGGGTTGATCTTGGCGAGCTTGGCTTTCGCCGTGCGGTCGCGCTCGATGTCGAGCTCGGTGAGCGTCACGTTGCGCGCGGCGAGAAAATCGCGCGAGCGGTCGCAGATGAAACACCACGGCGTCGCGTACATCGTCACGGCCACCGGCGGCCCGCTCGGCGCGGGCTTGGCCGCCGTCACCGTACCCTTGGCTGCTTCGGGTCGAACCTGGACAGTCTTCGCCGAAGACCCATTTGCAGCTTGTTTCGGCTGAGCTGCGCTCGTCTTGGCCGGCGATGCGGTGCTCTTTGGCGTCGCGCTTTGCAGCGCTTCTCCCGAATATCGGCCGCCCGAATAACCTTGGTCGAGCTTGGAGCTGTAGAAGAGCATGGCCGCGGCCATGAGCAGGCACGCGCCCAGAAACCACGTGAACACCTTGCTCAGCAACGACTCGGTCTCTTCGCGAACGGCGAAGAGCGGTTGCTTCGGCCGACGGCACAGTACGCACTTGCCGTTCGGACCGAGCGCCAAATTGTGGATCGAGCACAGCTCACGCATGCATGATGGACCCTGCGCGCGGACTCCTCGATTGTCTACTTTCCACGGCGGAAGCCCAAGATGGGACGATGTGTGGTGGCCGCCGGAGCTGCACACACGTGTGCGTGATCCCGCGCGCACACGCCACAGCGATTGCAGCGCGTCCGTCGTGTAGAATTGAAGGCGAGATGTTGTCCGGAAGCGCAGTCGTCGCCGCGCGCACCCACAGGATCGTGATGTCGATCGCGAGCGAGTCGCAGCCATTCGAGCCGACGCCGCCCGCGGCGCAGGGGCCGCTCGATGCGCGTCAGCTGGAGCAGGTCGAGCAAGCCGGCAAACGCCGTCGCCGGCTCGGGCTGGTTCTTCTGCTCGCGCGCGGCAACGGCTTCACGCTGCTCGTCGCTGGCTTGCTGTGCCTTCCGTTCGCGGCGTTCGAGCCGTCGCTCATCGTCGTCGCGCTCGCGCTGCTCGCGCTCGGCGCGGTCGAGCTGCGCGGTGCCGCCATGTGGAAGCGCTCGGACCTGCGCGCTGCGCGTCTCTTGGCGTACAACCAGCTCGCGCTGTTCGTGGTCGTCGCGATCTACTGCGCGGTTCACGGTTATCAGGCCGTGCACGCGCCGCCAGCGAGCCTCGACCTCGGCGGGCTCGACCCCGAGCTTTCCGCACAGCTGCACGACCTCGGCTCGACGCTGGGTCAAGACGACGGTTCGGCCGCGCTCGGCTCCGCGGTCAAGATCGGAGTCGTGGCCTTCTACGCGTTGGTCGCGCTCGCCTGCGCGCTCTATCAAGGCGCTTGCGCGTACTTCTATCTCAAGCGCGGCGCGCTCTTGCGTGAGCATCTCGAGCAGACGCCCGCATGGATCCTGGAGCTCGAAAAGAGGTGGTCCGGGTGGTGATGCGGTGGGTTGCAATCTGTTGCGCGCTGCTCGCCGCATGTGCCGCTCCGATCGAGACCGTGCGTTCGCCCGAGCTCGCCGCAGGTCCCACGTACGACCCGGCCGAGGAGTGGGCGAGCGACCACGAGGCGCCGCCTCCGTTGCCCAGCGTGCCGGCGCGTCCACGTCTTCGAGTCCAGGAAGAGCGCTGGATCGAGCCCGCGCGCGACTTCGAGCTGGCTGCGCTATCGGCCGATCAGCGGATCCGCATCGCGCGGCTGCAGCCCATCGTGCACGTGGCGGCGCGCACCCACGACGTGCCGCCTGATCTGGTCAACGGCATCATCTGGGTCGAGAGCCAGTTCCAGCCGAAGGCGCGGAGCAAGAGCGGCGCCAACGGGCTCATGCAGCTCATGCCCCGAACTGGCCGCGAGGTCGCTCGCCAGCTCGGACGCAGCTACGCGCCCTACGACGCCGAGTTCAACATCCACGCCGGTACGTTCTACTTCGCGCGCATGGTCGAGCGCTTTCAAGGCGATGTCAGGCTCGCGCTCGTCGCGTACAACGCGGGTCCCGGCCTGGTCGAGGGCTAGCCC
>JBIOJD010000443.1:0-3534 GCA_044450485.1 Polyangiales bacterium
CGCGATGCCGTCGAGCGCCTCGGGATTCTGCACGCTCGACAGGTCGCCGAGCTCAGCCTCGCCCAGGTACTTCCGCTGGATCAAGCGCCGCAGGATCTTGGCGCTGCGCGTCTTGGGCAGGTCTGTGACGAACAGGACGGCTTTGGGCCGGTCCACCTTGCCGAGCGCCTGCACCACGGCCTGAGCCAACTCGGCGCGCAGCGCGTCGCTCGGCGCAAAGCCCGGGTGCAACACGACGAAGCAGACCACGTCGGTGCCCTTGAGCGGATCGGGTACGCCAACCGCAGCGGCCTCGCTGACCGCCGCGTGCGCGATCAGTGCGGCTTCGATCTCGCCCGGGCCCACACGCCGGCCCGCGATCTTGAGCGTGTCGTCGGCGCGGCCGTACAGGAAGTAGTGCCCGTCCGCGTCGACCTTGGCCCAATCGCCGTGGTTCCACACGCCGGGGAACTTCGACCAGTACGTCTCGAGATACTTGGCGTCGTCGCGCCACAGGCTGCGCGTCATCGAAGGCGCGGGTTGCTTGCACACGAGGTACCCGACCTGCTCGCGCACGCTCCTGCCCTGCTCGTCGAACACGTCCACGTCCATGCCGAGCCCGCGGCTCTGCAAGCTCGCGGCCTTGAGCGGCACGATCGGCAGCGGCGCCAGGAAGCAGCCCACGATGTCGGTGCCGCCGCTGATGTTGATCACCGGGCAACGACCGCGCCCCACGCGCTCGAAGTACCAGAGGTAGCTGCGCTCGTCCCAGGGCTCGCCCGTGCTGCCGAGCGTGCGCAGGCTCGGCATCGGGTGGCGCTCGACTGGAGCATCGCCCGCGCGCTCGAGCAGCCGGATTGCCGTCGGGCTGATGCCGAGCGTGGTCACGCCGTGGCGCTCGACGCTCTGCCACACGCGCTCGGGCGTCGGATAGTCGGGCGCGCCCTCGAAGATCACGATCGTACCGCCGTGCATGAAGCACCCGATGATCTCCCAGGGCCCCATCATCCAGCCGATGTCCGAGAACCAGAAGAAGACGTCGTCCGCCTGCAGATCCAAGTTGTAGAGGATCTCCTTGCCCATCTGCGCGAGGCACCCCGCGTGGGTGTGCACGGTCCCCTTGGGCTTGCCGGTCGTGCCGCTCGTGAAGAGCATCAGCGCAGGCGCCATCGCGGGCATGGGCACGGTCTCGGCTTCGCTCGTCTGTGCGGCGACGATCTCGTCGTAGAACAGGTCGCGGTCCGCTTGCATCGGGCAGCTCATGGCTGCGCCGATCCGGCGCACGACCAGCACTCGCTCCACGCACGCGAGACCATCGAGCGCCTGGTCGGCTTGGGCCTTGAGCGGCACGGATTGCCCCCGACGCTTCGAGCCATCCGCCGTGAACAGGAGCTTCACGCCGGCCTCAGCCAGGCGCTCGCGTAGCGCGGGCGCGGCGTAGCCGGAGAACACGGGGATGAAGATCGCGCCGAGCTTCTGGGTCGCGAGCATCGCGAACACCGTTTCTGCGACCATCGGCATGTAGCAGGCCACGCGGTCGCCCTGAGAGACCCCGAGCGCCCGCAGCGCGTTGGCGAGCCGGCCGACCTCGGCGCCGAGCTCGCCGAAGCTGTACCGCCTCACCGCGCCGTCCTCGGTCTCGGCGATCAGCGCCGGCTTGGCGGCGAGCGGCCCTGCGGCGTGGCGATCGACGCACGCCGTCGCGATGTTGGTCGTTCCGCCCACGAACCAGTCCGCCCACGGGTTGCCGGCTGAACGGTCGAGCAGCCGCGTGTATGGCTGGTGCCACGGCATCCCCATGTCCTGCAGTGCGTGCCGCCAGAACCACTCGATATCCGTGCAGCTGCGCTCCACGAATGCCCGCGCCGCCGCCGTGGTCTGCGTCTGGTCACCCGCATCGACCTCGAACCCGACCTTGCGCATCAAGCGCGTCACATTGGCCCGCTCGATGCGCTCAGAGCTGGGGGTCCACACGTACTCGGCCATGCCATCTAGTTTAGCTCACCGACCGCGGATATCGCCCGGAGGGGTGAATGTCGGCTCCGCCGACAGAGGGGAGCGCAGCTCCCGCTCCGGGTGGGGTGGGTCCCATTGAGCCCTGCTCAACGGGCGGGGAGGCGCGTGCCTCCCCGATAATCAAAGCGCGCGTTTCAGGTCAGCTGGCACGGCAAACGCGGCCCGGTGGATCTCGCGGCTGTAGTAACGGCAGGCGGGCTCGATCTGGGCCAGCCGGTCGTCGCGCGCCGTGAGCGGGTCGACGCCGGTCGATGCGAAGGTCCAGCTCCAGCTTCCGCTCGGGTAGATCGGCACCGGCCCGAAGTACGGATGCACCCGCGGGAACACACCGCGCAGCGTCCTGACGATGCGCAGGAAGTCCTCGCGCATCAGGTGCGGCGCTTCGCTCTGCAAGGCCATCACGCCCGAAGGTGCGAGCCTCTTCTTGCAGCTCTCGTAGAACGAGCCCGCGATCAGCCCCTCGGCCGGACCCACGGGGTCGGAGCCGTCGATCAGGATCACGTCGAAGGGCTCACCGGCATAGTCGCGCAGAAACGCCACGCCATCGCCGAAGCGCAGGTCCAAACGCGGGTCGTTCCAGGGCACGCCGAAGGCCGACAGGTGCTCCTTGCACGCCTCGGTGACCATCTGGTCGATCTCGCACATCGTGACCTTCACGACCTCCCGGTAGCGCAGCACCTCGCGCACGGTGCCGCCGTCGCCGCCACCGATCACGAGCACGCGCGAGATCGCGGGCGCCGTGGTCAGCGCCGGGTGCACCAGCATCTCGTGGTAGAAGTACTCGTCACCGACACTGGTCATGTACGCGCTGTCGAGCAGCAGCGTCGGCCCGTAAGTCTCGGTGTCGACGATGTCGATGGTCTGGTACGGGCTCTTGCCGTGAAAGAGCGAGCGCCTGACCGGCAGCGACAACCGCACGCGGCCCTGGAACGTTTCGTCGAACCAAAGGGCCATGGCGGTCTGAAAAACGCCGCTACATCCGCGAGGATGCGCGTGGGGCGCGGGTCGCCCGCCGTTGCGGCGGAACACCGGCCATCTCGATGTGGTGGCTGCGCAGCGCCATGCCGCGGCCGGGCACGCCGAGCCCGCGGTCCACGTACATCACTTCGCTGCACTGGGCGCGGAGCCCGGCGGCGAGCACTTCGTGGGCCCGCTCGGTCAGCGAGTCGCCACAGGTGAAGAAGTCCACCGCCGCGTATCCATGCTCGGGCCAGGTGTGAATCGACAGGTGCGATTCTTCCACGACCACGACCCCGGTCACGCCTTGGGGCACGAAGGGTTGAAACACTGAAGCGACTATCTTGGTTCGCGCCGCCCGAGCCGCCTCGTTCATCAGCGCTTCTATGCGAGGCAGGTCATCGAGGACTTCGCTATCACAACCGGTGTACTCGACCAGCAAGTGCCGTCCGCGTGTATTCAACTCACTGACCTCCTCCCGGCCGCACACCAAGCAGCGCGGCGCGGCGTCAAATATCACACGCATGAATCAAAGCAACAAGAAGATCGCAACATTTTCGTCAGTCGGTGGCGCGAGGTCGC
>JBIOJD010000444.1:0-3513 GCA_044450485.1 Polyangiales bacterium
CCAGGCGATCGACTTCGACGACCCCAAGGTGTGGCAAGACGTCGGCCGCAAGATCGCCGAAGGCCTGATCGGCCGCAGCTACAGCAAAGAGATCTTCGAGCGCGTCATGGGCATCGTGAAGCAGAACCCGGATAAGCCAGGCAGAAGCTAGTTCCTGTCCAGAAACGTCGTTCCTATCCAGAAACGTGCAGCGGCTTACGTCCTCGAAAAAGTCCTCGAAATACCGGAGTATTCCTCCGGTTTTTTCAGCGGGCGCGCTCGCTCCTGAACGCTTCTGAACAGGAACTGCGGCTTGTGCGTGGCGGGCAGCTCGCGCGGGGTTTGCAGGTGCCGCTGTCCGCGTTGCGGCGGGTGGTCGGCGAAGATGTCTTGGTCGCGAGGCTCGTGCTCGCGTACACGGTTTTGCAGCTCGCGGTCTTGGGCTGGGATCTGCCGAGCGCGGTCTCGTGGGAGAACGACGGTGTTGCGCCGCGTGATTTTCTGCACGGCGTGGTGGAGAACCTGACTTGGGGCCACGCGCACCGTTATCCGCTGTTTCACAACCTGCTCTTGCTCTTGCTCTGTGCGCCCGTGTTGCTGGGGTTCGTGCTCGCGGGCTCCCTGAGCGTGCCTACGATCACCGCTCGGGTGCTGTCTGTACCGTGCATGACCGCGGTGACGATCACGGTGCGGCTCGTGCACGTCGGCATGGCGGCGTGCTCGCTGCTCGTGCTCGCGCGTATCGCCCGGCGCTTGTTCGGGCGCACGGCCGGCCGCTTTGCGCTGCTGTGCGTGATGTCGTGTCTGACGATCTCGTACTACGGACGCGCGAGCAACCTCGACGGGCCGTACATGTTCTGGACCATCCTGGCGCTCGACCGCGTGCTCGACGTGCTCGAGCGTGGAGAGACACGCGACTATCTGCTGCTCGGTTTCTTCGTGGCGGCGTCGGTCGCGACCAAGGACCAAGCGTACGCGGCCTACGTGCTCACCTTGCCGTTGTATCTGTTCGTGCTGCCGTGGCTTTCGTCGGCACGAGCCGCCGCCGGGTCCCGACATCTCGGCCTGCTCGTGCGCAGCGGCGCCAGCTTCCTCGCGAGCTACGCAGTCATGACTGGCGCGATCGTCAACCCCGCTGGGTTCGTGACGCGCGTGCGCATGCTGCTCGGTCCGAACAGCGAGGACTGGCGCACGTACGCGCACGGCGCGACGGGCCTTTGGCTCAACCTGCGCGATCTGTGGGCCGCGCAAACCGTGTTCTTCTGGAACGCGGGCGTGGTCGCCGCGTGTTGGCTCGGCGTGGCCCTCGCTGCGTTGCGGATGGTCGGGCCGGGGGCCGGCAGTCGCGTGCCTGCGCTGTTGCCGATGACCGCCGGTCTGTCGAGCGTCGTGGCATTCACCCTGCCGGTCGCGCGCTGCGAGCATCGCTTCATGCTGCCCCTCAGCGTGTGGCTCTGTGTGTACGGTGGCGCCGCGATCGCATGGTGTTGGCGAAGCTCGTGGACGCGGGTGCTCGCGGCGCTCGCTTGTGCGGCGCTGGTGCTGTCGTTCTGGCAATGCGTGTGTTTGGCGCTCAGTCAGTGGGGAGATGGCCGGCGGGAGGTCGAGCGTTACCTCGCGGGGCTGCCACCTGGCAGCACGGTCGAGGTCTACGGCTCGAACGTGTTCTTCCCCCGCTTCGACACCAGCCAGAATGCGCCTTATCGCGTGCAGCGTGTCGGCAAAGAGCCGGTGAGCGCTCGCGCGAGGCTGCCTGGAGTCCGTGAGATACAAGCGAGCTATGGGCAGCTCGGATGGCGCAGGCCTGACGTCATCGTAGTCGAGCGAGGTTTCGCGCAACGGTTCCTTCCCCGCAGACTGCGCCCGGGCGAAGTCGTCTCGCTCGAGTGGCAAAGGGCCCAGGCCGACGAGGATGCGTTGCGCTACTTCCGCTCCGCGGCCGATGGCACGCTCGCCGGCTATCGCCGCGCGCTGGTGGCGAACGCCGGCCTCCCGGGGTGGGCCGCCGCGCTCGGCGGCAAGCCCGTGCGCATCCACGACAGCACCGCCGACACACTCTGGCTGTTCGTGCAAGAGCGCTGATGCGTGCCCGCGGCTACTCGCGGCGCAGCGCTTCGATCGGATCGAGCAGCGCCGCGCGGCGCGCCGGGATGTACCCGAACAGCGTGCCGACCGCGATCCCGAAGAGCGCCGCGCCGATCACGATGTCTGCGCTGGTGGCTTGCTCCCAGTGGAATTGCTTGGCCACCAGCACGGACGCGCCCACGCCGAGCGCGACACCCGCCGCGCTGCCGAGCGCCGCCAAGGTCGCGGCTTCGGCCACGAACTGGCCCAGGATCTGCCCGGGCGAAGCGCCGATCGCGGCGCGGATCCCGATCTCGTGCGTGCGCTCTGCGACTGACACGAGCTGGATGTTCATGATGCCGATGCCGCCGACCAAGAGCGACACAAAGGCGATGGCCGCGAGCAACCCGGTCAGCGTTCCGCTGATCTGTTGCGCCACGACCGTGAGATCGTCCGGGCTCAGGATTTGGAAATCTTCGTCGGCCTGAGGCGCGATCTGATGGCTGCGTCTCATGATTTGGGTCACTTCGGTCTTGGCCGCGTCGAGCAACGCACGGGTCTTCGGCCGCACCTCGATGTTCCAGTAGCCGTTCGGCAGTCCGAGGTAGCTCTCGTACGCGGGCAGCGACAGCATCACACGGTCGTCCATGTCGGTACCGCTGATGTTGGAGCCGCGCGCTGCGAGCACGCCGATCACGCGGCAGGGCAGCTTGCCGGCGACGGTGACGACCTGGCCGAGCGGATCGACGTTCCCGAACAAATTGGTCACCGTGGTCGCGCCCAGAACGCAGACCTTCGCGCGCTGCTCGACATCGGCTTCGTCGAACATGCCGCCGCTGGCCATTTGCCAGTCTTCGGTGCGCATGATGTCGGGGAGCGCGCCGACCACGCTGGCGCGGACCCGGCGGCCCGCGAAGGCGATGTCCATCGGGCTGAACGCGTGCGGCACCACGTAGGCGAACGTCGTCGACTCGCGGCGCAATGCGGCCACGTCGTCCTGCGTCAGCAGGCGCGGGGTCTCGGCAGTCGCGCCGTAGCGAGTCTTGATGCGTAGCAGGTTCGTGCCGAGGGTCTCGAACTGCGAGACGACCGCGCTGCGCGCGCCGCGGCCGAAGCTGACCATGGCGATGAACGCGCCGACACCGATCGCGAGCCCGAGCGTCGTCAGCGCGCTACGCCCCGGGTTGCGCGCCGGGATCTGCAGCGCCATCCGCAACGCATCACCGCCTCCAAAACCCATAGTCGTGCCGATCTCTCCGCTCCACGCAAGCGTATCGCGTCCGTGCAGCGCGCTCAAACTCGCGGCGGGCTCAGAGATGACCGCGTTTGCGCTTGGGCGGAGGAGGAGGTGGCGACCAGCGATCCTTGCGCATGTAGATGTGCAGCGCGCTGAGCGACGGCACCTCGTTGTAGCTTTCGCGCAAGAGCGGCCCCAAGCTAGGCACGTTCGTGAGCAGCTCGTCGAGCGCG
>JBIOJD010000445.1:0-3511 GCA_044450485.1 Polyangiales bacterium
AGCGCACGGCGCAGCGCCCTCGAAACGCGCTCGTAACGCTCGCCTAGCAGGGCGCAGGCCACGTGACCGCCGTCGAGCTGGACCGCGGGGATGAGGTTGAGCATGGTCACGAGCAAGCCGGCCCAACCCGCGAACGCAGTGGGGCCGAGCATGATGTCCTGTCCAGCCGGGATCGGCCCCTTCAGCGCGTGCAACAAGAACAGGTACAAGAGCGAGCGGCCCTCCATGTAATACGTGACGCCGTGCGCTTCGGGCTGAACCGGCGAGACCGCGATGCCATAGACCAGCACGGGCAGGGCCACGCACAGGCCAGCGAGCGGTCCGGCGGCGCCGATGTCGAGCAAGGCGTTGCGCTTCGCTATGCGGTCGCGCATCAAGATGACGGCGCCCATGGTGCCGAGCGGCGGCAAGGGAAACGGGATGAAATACGGCAGCGACGCGGGCACGCGATGGATGCGCGCGGCTATGTAGTGACCGAGCTCGTGCGCGAGCAGGATGGCCATCAGTGGGACCGAGTAGGCGAGCGCGGCGTGCCAGCTGGTCCCGCCGGCCCACAGGCGGCCGACGAACGTGGTCGAGGCGCAAGTGGCGAAGAACAAGGCGGCGGCGATTCGCAGTTGCGCGCCTTCGTGGAGGGTTCGTAGCCCGTTCATCGCGCTTCCAAGGCTCGTCGCAAAGCCGCCAGTTGAGTGTCGATGCGCGCGTCGAGCGAGCCTAGCTCGCTGTGCACCACGCAATCGCCGCGGCTGAGCGATGGATCGGGCTCGACCCGCAGCGCGCCGGATGACTCGGCGCTGCGGAGCTTGGCGAGACTCGCTTCGAGGGCAGGGCGGTCGTCGGGATGCACGCGCAGCGTGACCGTTTTCGCTCGCCGCAGCCGCAGCAAGAGCGGAGCCACCATCTCGGCCACGAGCGCAGGCCGTTGCTCGAGCTCTCGTCCGATCACGCGTTTGGCCGCGAGCAACGCGAGCTCGACGGCTTGCGACTCGATGGCCGCGAGCGCACGGTCGCGCTCCTCGGTCAGCGCCAGCAGCGTGGCCGCGTGCTCGGCGCGTCCCGACGCGCGGCCTTCTGCCTCGGCTCGTGCCCGTAACGCCGCAGCCTGCTGCTCCGCGGCTGCGAGGATGGCGCGCGCTCGTTCGCCTGCGTCGGCCACGGCTTTGGGGATGACCCCGGGAGCCCGGGCATCGGCGCGGATGATGCGCGCCATGCTCACCGCGCGCCCAGCTTGCGCAGCAGCGCGAGCAGGCGAGGGTCGGCCACGAAACCCGGGCGAGGTAGAGGCGATGACGCGAGCCAACGCCGTCCCGTGGCGCGGTCGACCGAGGCAGCGAGCAACCCGAGCGCGCGTGGCGGCGCTCCCGCTGCCTCGAGCGACTGTGCGGGCGGCGGCTCGAGCACTTCCCGAAGCCATGCTCGGCGCTCGCTTCGGTCGGCGTTCCGGTTGCGTCGCGCGGCGGCGAGCACCTGAGGGGCGACGTCGCGCGCGAGGCCTGCTTCGGCCTTGGCGGCGCCGCGGTCGCCGTGCGCAGACGCGGCCAGCGCGAAGCCTTGGCATGCGGGCTCGGACCACTCCATGCTCGCTGTGTAGCACACGCGGCCTGCGTGACGGATGGCCCATCAGCGCGGGCCGCAATGCCGGTATACTGCGGCACGGTGCGTGGATTCGGCACGATCGGCGGGGTCTTCTTGTTTGCCTCCGCGTTTGCTTCGGCCTCGCGCGCACAAGTGCAGCCGCTCGATTGTGGCGGGTCGTTCTCGCTGCAGGGCGACCAGCTCAGCGTGACGCCGGGGGACGGCGACGAGGGTGTTGCGCTCGACGCGCCGGTTCTCGTGCGCTACGCGGAGCACACCGACCTCGATGCGCTGCAAGCGAGCGTGCCCGAGACGCCGGGCGATCCGTGCGCGGGCGAGATCGTGTGCGTGTTCCGTGATGCGAGCGCTGCGGGTGGCTCGACGCGCGTGCCCGTAGCGGGCAGCGTGGTCCGGGTCGACGATCACAGCGTAGCCTTCGTCGCAGACACCAGCTTTGCGCAGCACGACCGGTACTTCGCGCAGGTCGCTCGTCCGGGATTCGACACCGCGTCCCGCACCGAGATCGAATTCCAGACCGGGTCGGTGCGCGACCGTGCGCCGCCCAAGCTCTCCGCTTCCACTGGCAACGTGCAGCTCGAGGTCACAACCCCACCGAGCGAGTGCCGAGCACCAGCGGGCAGCCTGCGGGTCCAGATGTCCGTGCCGCGCCCGACCGACGACACCGATTCGGGCTCGGTCGAGGTTCTGCTGTTTCTGACCCGGGCCGCCGGGCTCTCCGGGCCCGTGCTCGTGGATCGCGCGCGCACTTCGCGCACTGACCAAACGTCGCTGCAGCTCGGCTTTCTGCTCGACCGCAAGCAGGCGGCGCAGCCCGTGTGCGTGGCGCTCAGAGCCACCGACGGGGTAGGCCGGCTTTCCCGCGAAGAGCCGCAGCTCTGCTTCGATCCCTTGCCGGGCCGCTTCTTCGCGTCGTGCTCGGTCGCCGGCGCCGGGCCGGGCGTCGCCTGGCCGGTTGCACCGCGAGGAACTCTGGTAGCATTGGGCCTCGGCCTCGCGTGCGTGGTGCTCCGGCGCCGGCGCCATGCCCGCAGGCTCGCCGCTCCGAACGGGCTCGACACGAGGACCCTTTGAACGCCAAGGCCACCGCGCTCCGTTACGTTCCCCTCACCGACGTCGGCCGTGTGCGCGACGGCAACGAGGACAGCTTCCTCGTCGACAAGGGCATGAGCCTGGCGGTCGTCGCGGACGGTATGGGCGGCCACGCCGCGGGCGAAATCGCGAGCGGCATCGCCGTGCACGTGTTGCGCGACACGATCCACGCCGAGAAGTCCTTGCTCGAGGCCTTCGAGCGAGGGGTCACCGGAGCGGGTCGCCAAGAGGTCTTGCGCGTGCTCGAGCTCGCGGTGCAGAAAGCGTGTGCCGCGGTCTACGCCGAGGCGCAGCGCGATCCGAGCAAGCGCGGCATGGGCACGACGCTCGTGGCCTTGCTCGTGCTCGGCAGCCGCGGCTTCATCGCGCACGTGGGTGATTCACGCATCTATCTCTTGCGCGGCGGCGCGGTGCACCAGCTCACGCAGGACCACTCGCTGATCAACGAGCTGCTCAAGCGCGGCCGGCTCACGCCCGAGCAAATCGGCAAGCTCAACATGAAGAACGCAGTCACGCGCGCGGTCGGCGTGTACGAGAGCGTGGAGGCCGACACGCTCGACTTCGACGTGCTCGCGGGCGACCGCTTCTTGCTGTGCACCGACGGGCTCACCGAGTACGCGCAGCCGAGCGACATCCTGCGCATCTTCACCGAGGTGCCCGAAGAGCGGGTCGCGCAGGCGCTGATCGACCATGCCAACCACGGTGGTGGCAAGGACAACATCACCGCGCTGGTGGTTGCGGTGCCGGACGCCGCGGCCGGGCTCGACCGGCTCGCCAGCGAGGTCAACCTCAAGCTCGAGACGCTGCACCGCATGCCGCTGTTCCG
>JBIOJD010000446.1:0-3509 GCA_044450485.1 Polyangiales bacterium
AACCTCGCGCGGCGGCGCATGCGTGATGTCCTCGAATGCGCAGGGCTCGTGGTCGTGTTGCAGCCACAGCCGCTCGCCCTCCCAGGCGTGCTCGAAGCGCTCGCGCAACCCGTCGAGCACCATGTCCATCGATGCGTCGTCACTGCGCACCACTCGGCCGAGGATGCTCGTGGTCGCGGTTTGCACGCGCAGCGCGCCGTCGCGTTGCGGCTCGACGTGCAGCTCGAAGCGCTCGGCGCCGCGCTGCAGGCGCAGCGGCCAACGAAGGCCGACGCAGTTGCTGAAGTCGAAGAGCTCGGCCGGGTAGGGGGCCGCAGCCTGTGCCCGACAGACGAGGATGAGCGCGGCGGCCGCGAGCAGGTACGGGCTCGTCGGTCGAGCGGCGAGCACGGTCTCGGTGTCGAGGAAGTCGGTGGTGGCAGTTCCGCTCACGAAGCGCTCGTGGCGTAGCACCGCGCACAGAAAGCTCTGGTTGGTCTGCACACCCATCAGGCGCAAGTCTTCGAGCGCGCGGCAGAGGCGCTCACGCGCCTGCTCGCGGTCGTCCCCCAAAGACACGATCTTCGCCAGCATGGGGTCGTAGTGCGAGCCGATGATCAGCCCCGGCGCGAGCGCGTGATCGATGCGCAGACGCTTTCCGTGCGGCAGCACGAGGCGCTGCACGCGGCCGGTCGCGGGCGCGAAGCCGTGTGCGGGATCCTCGGCGTAGAGGCGCGCTTCGATCGCGTGGCCGCGAAGCGCGATGTGGTCCTGTGTGAAAGGCAGGGTCTCGCCCTCGGCCACCCGAAGCTGCCACTCGACGAGATCGACGCCGGTCACCAGCTCCGTCACCGGATGCTCGACTTGCAAGCGCGTGTTCATTTCGAGAAAGAAATGCTCGCCCGAGGGACCGAGCAGCATCTCGACCGTGCCCGCACCCACGTACGAGGCGCTCTTGGCCGCGAGCACGGCGACGGCGCCGAGCTTGGCCCGCAGCGCCGGGCCCACCGCGGGCGACGGAGATTCCTCGATCACCTTCTGGAAACGCCGCTGCACCGAGCAGTCACGCTCACCCAGGTGAACCACGTTGCCGTGGGCATCTGCGAGCACCTGCACCTCGACGTGGCGAGCGCCGTCGATCGCGTGCTCGAGGAACAGTCTCCCGTCACCGAAGGCCTTCTGTGCTTCCGAGCGGGCCCGGGCGATGGCTTCGATCAGCTCCGGCAGCGTGCTCGCGCGCCGCAGGCCGCGGCCACCGCCACCGGCCGCGGCTTTGACCATGACGGGAAAGCCGATGCTCGAAGCCGCAGCCATCAGCGCGCGCTCGTCCTGCGCTTCGCCGTCGTAGCCCGGCACGCACGGCACGCCCGCGGCCTGCATCGCGAGCCGCGCGCGACGCTTGTCTCCCATCTGCTCGATCGTCTCGGGCGACGGACCCACGAACACTAGCCCGGCCTGCGCACAGGCGCGCGCAAACGCCGCGTTCTCGGACAAGAGCCCGTAGCCCGGGTGAACGGCGTCCGCCCCGGCCCGGCGCGCTGCCTCCACGATGCGCTCGATGTCCAGATACGACGCGCCGACGGCCGCAGGTCCGATCGGCACGGCCACGTCCGCGAATGCCACGTGCGGCGACGCTGCGTCAGGCTCGCTGTACACCGCGCTGACACGGTAACCGAGCGCGCGCGCCGTTCGCATGATGCGCAGCGCGATCTCGCCACGGTTCGCCACCAGCAGGTTGCGCAACTTCATCTACTGCGCCCAGCGAGGCAAGCGCTTCTCGACGAACGCGAGCGTGCCCTCCGCCGCCTCGTCTCCGACCGAAGCCTCGGCGAAGACCTGTGCGGCCTCGTCGAGCGCGCTTTCCAGATCGCGGCCGAGCGTGGACAACAGCAGGCGCTTGGTCGCGGAGCTCGCGCGAGGTGCGCAGCGCCTGATCTGCACGAGCACTTCGGCGAGCGCGCTCTCCAGCGCCTTGCCGTCCTCGCACAATTCGTGCGCGAGACCGAGGCGCACGGCCTCGGCGCCGTCGAAGCGGGCGCCGGTCAGCATCAGGCGCCGCGCTTGGGTCAAGCCGATGCGCTGCACCACGAACGGTGCGATCTGCGCCGGGATCACGCCGAGACCGGTCTCGGGAAGGCCGAAGCGTGCGTCGCGCATGGCGAGCGCGACGTCCGACACGCAAACCAGCCCGAAGCCGCCGCCCATGACCGCGCCTTCGACCACGGCCACGACCGGATGCGGCGTGTTGCCGACCGCCGAGAGAAGCTCGCCGAAGCGCCGGTTGCCGCGTGCGATCGCGGCTCTGGCGTCGCCTGCCGACCGCGTGTCCGGGCTGCTCGCTCCACGCGGTCCCGGCATCTCTTTCACGTCCGCGCCCGCGCAGAAGCTCCCGCCCGCACCGCGCAGCACGATTGCACGCAGGTCGGCATAGCCCGCCACTGCTCCAAACACCTCCAGCAGCTCGTCGATCATCTGCGTCGAGAGGGCGTTGCGGCGCTCAGGGCGATTGAGCGTGAGGTGCAGCACACCCGCGTCGACTCGGGTGAGCAAGGTCTCCGTCTTGGGCAACGCGGTCATGAGGCACCTCTGCGCGAGAGCTCGTCGAAAATCACCTTGGGCACCGGAATCTCGAAAGCAAGCAATTGCTGCGCGTGCGCTTTGCCCTGCGGGTCGGCGCGCAGCGAGGCCACGCCACCGCCACCGAGGCTGTTCTCGAGCAAGAAGTTCCAGCCATGGCAGCCCGGCAGCGCATAGCGCGTGACGCGGCCGGTCGAGGGGTCGAGCAAGTGCGCGAGGTGACTGGCCACGGCCTCGGCGGTGAGCGCCGCCGCGATGAACGGGACGAAGCGAGGCTCCCGCGCGAGGATGCCGATGTTGCTGTGATTGCCTTTGTCGCCGCTGCGACCGTGCGCGAGCGCGATCAGCGGCAAGCAGTGCTCGCTGCGGATGGCCGGAAACCCGGGCTCCGCGGTCGCGCGGGATTGGGGCGGCGCGGCTGCGGGTGCGGGCATCGCGACCGGCTGTCGCGTACCGTCGAGATCGATCTCCGCTTGCACGCGCGCTCTGTCTATCAGGAACGAGAACAGCCGGACGACCGTCGCGGGCTGTCCCATGCCGCCCACCAACGTGGCGAATCCCGGAGCCATGCCGGTACCTGCTTGAGGCAGCTCGCGCACGAAGAGCTTCAGTGCGTCGCGGTTCTCGTGGCTCGCCGCGATTCGCACCACGACCTCGCGGGTGGCTCGCGCCCGCGCATGCGGCCCGTAGGTCGATTCGGCGCCGAGCACGTCGATCTGCGTGGCGCGCAGCGGCCCGAGGCCGCGTGCGACGAGCAAGCGCTCGGTCTTGTCCACGAGCGCGCGGGCCACGCGCTCGCCCTTGCGTGCGGCATCCTCGCCAGCGAGGAAGATGCCCGCCGATACCTTGTACCCGTCGGGGTACGTCGCCGAAACCTTGTAGCTCGGGGTCGGTGGCTGGCCGCTCGCGCCGGTGACGCGCACGCGGTCTTTGCCAACCTGTTCCGCGTGCAC
>JBIOJD010000447.1:0-3501 GCA_044450485.1 Polyangiales bacterium
ACTAGCGCGTTGCCTGGATCGGTCACCACGTACAACCTCGAGGTGGTCGTGTAGCGACGCTGCGCATCGATCGGGGACAATGTTAGAACGTCCGCGTGTTGCGGCGCGTGCTCGGCGGAACGTGTCTCGCGCTCGTCGCGCTCGGCGTGGCGCTGCTGTACGGCGCGTGGCGGCGGCCGCCAGGCCAGGGTTTTCGCTGGCAGAGCTTCGCTGGCCCCGATGGCTGCCGCAGCGGCGCGGCGCCTGTGCGCGAGCGGACCGTGCCCGAGCCGTTCTTGTCCGAGGGCATGCGGCCGGAGGGCTGTGAGCGCTTCACGGCGTTCGTTCTGGTCGAGCGCTCGCGGTCGAGCATGTTCGAAGTCGTGTCGCTCGGGCGCGCGCAGCTTCGCGTCGACGGCAAGTGGATCTCGGACCAGCGGCGCGATGCCGTGCTCGAGCACGGGCAGGGCGGACTGTGGCTCCGGCGCGGCGTGTACCTCGTCGAGATCGAGCAACGCCACGGAGCGAGCCGCACCTCGTATCTCCGCGTGCACGAGGACGACGTGTCGAGCCCGCACTTCAAGTACGGTCTTCCGCCGCTCGATCTGAATCGCTATTTCGTCGACCGCGCCCACGCGGCCGCGGCGCTAGAGGGTGGTCTACCGCCCGCTCGTCCGTGGCACGCAGCTTGCTGCATTCGGTGCGTGGCTCGTCGCGGGCGTGTGCGCGTGGCTCGCGTGGCGTGTAGGCGCTCGCCGCGCCTTGCCTGTCGTGGACATGGCGCTCGCGAGCGCTGTCTCCGTGGTCGCGCTCGTGGTTCGCGCCGGCGGCATCGCAACCCAAGATGTGGCCTGGGACGAGCTGGCCTACGCGCTCGCGGGCCGGCATTTCGTGCGCAACGTACAGCTCGGTGACTTCAGCCGCGATGCCTTTCGCTACAACTACTATCATCCGCCGCTCGCGAAATGGCTGTACGGCATCGGCTTCGATCTCGGCGGCCAAGACGGCGCGCGCATGGTCTCGGCCGTGCTCTCGGCGGCCTCGGTCGGCGTGTGTTATGGCATCGCGAAGCTGCTGTACGGGCGGCGCGTGGCGCTCGGCGCCGCTGCGATCAGCGCGTTTCTACCCGGCCTCGTGGCGCACGGCCGCTTGAGCGGGCTCGAGTCGGTGCTGGTGTTCTTTTGGTTGCTGTCGCTGCTCGGCGCGCTGTGCTGGATCGCGGCGATCGATCCGCAGCCCGGGCGCTCGCAAACCTCGACAGCTGCGGTGGGCTGCGCGTTGCTCGCCGGCGCCTGCGCGGCGCTTGCGTGCGGTGCGCGGTTGACCGCAGTGTGGCTCGCCCCGGTCTTGCTCTTGGCGCTGCTGCTCCCCGCTCGCACGGTGTCGCTGCGACCGCGCCTGCATGCTGCGCTCGCGTTCGGGCTCGGTGGGCTGCTCGCCGGGGGACTGGTGATCGCGCTCTGGCCCTGGCTCGCGCAGACGAAGCTCGAGGGTCTGCATGCGATCGGTGAGCGCTGGCATCTTCAGGCGACGACCGAGATCTTCTTGGGCAAGGACCTCGCGCCACCGCCTGCGCGCTACTATGCGGCGGCGTTCGCTGCGACCACGCCGGCGCTGCTGCTGGTGCTTGCGGGCTGCGGGGCGGTGCTCGGTCTGCATCGACCCGCGCTGCGACGCAGCACGCTGTTCGCGCTCGCCGCGTTGCTCGCACCGTTCTTGCAGAGCTTCTCGCCCTTCCGGCAAGACCTCGCGCGCTACGTCATCCAAGCTTGGCCCGTGCTCGCTATGCTCGCCGCGCTCGGCGCCGACCTGCTGATGGCGGCGCTGGTCGGGCACGCGTGGTTTGCGACGCGTCTCGGGCCGCGAGCGCGAAGCGGCGTGCACTTCGGGCTCGCGCTCGCCCTGTCCGTATACACGGCGGTCGAGCTGCGGCGCGTGGAACCTTACCCGCTCGACTATTTCGGTGAGCTCGTGGGTGGCCCGTCAGGCGTCGCGCGCTCGCACGCGTTCGAGCTGGCGTGGTGGGGTGAGGGCTTTCGCGACGCGATCGACTACGTGAACCGTACGGCGCCGCCCGGTAGCCGCGTACAGCTCGCGCTCACGCCTGATGACACGGCACCCAAGCTGCGCGACGACTTGCTGGCCGTGGCGAGCCCACCGGGAGACTTCGTGGTCACGAACCACTACAAGTTTCAGCCCCTGCATCCGCGCGGTTGCACGCGCGTGCACACGGTTCGAGTCGCGGGCGCTCCGCTCGTCGACGTGTACCGCTGCTCGCCCGTCCCACGCAAAATGCAAATCCCGCGGTCGTGGTGATGACCCCGCTGGGCGCCCGGGTGATCTGCTGCCCTTCCGTGTCCGATTGGCGTTTAGCCATCATATTTGCGCGAAATGCCATTGTCATATCACGGGTGCCCATCTAGTTTGCGCGGCGTTCCGTGTGGGCCGCGAAATTGGCGGGGATCGGCCATGCCTGCCCTCTGGCACGCTTGGTGCTGAAGGCAACCCTCCAAACCGACCCCTCTGGAGGAGCTTGCTTCATGACCTCTGCTTCGCTGTCGCGCCTGTTACGCACTTCGATCACGCTGCTGTCGCTGGCGTACGCGCCGCTCATCGCCGCGCAAGAAGGCGCTGTGCCTCCGTCGGCTCAGCCTGGCGAAGGACCCTCCATCCCGCCGGCGCTGCAGCCCGACCCGGAAGCCAGCGCACCGCCGTCCGCGCCGGCGAGTCCTGCAACCGAAGCCGCACCGCCGCCGCCCGCAACGCAGAACGCGGCTCAGGCAACGCCCGAGCCGGCCGCGGCGGCGCAGGCGTCGCCGCCCCCCGTCGAACCGCCCCCGGACGCCTTGTCACAGCGGGTGGATGCGCTCGAGCAGCAGCAGAGTGCGCTCTCTCATCTCAAGTTCTCCGGCTACGTGCAGGCGCAATACGTGCGCAACGACACCTCGAAAGATGGTCTCGATACCACGGGTAAGCCGCTGAACAAGAACGAGTTCGAGGTGCGACGCGCGCGCTTCCGCGCCACGTACACCGTCGACATCGCCGAGCTCCTGATCAACATCGACGCCATTCCCTCGGGCGTCACGGTCAAGGAGGCAGAAGGGAGCATCTTCATCCCGTGGACCGAGGCGACCAAGACCAAGGTGACCGCGGGCCTCTTCTACATCCCGTTCGGTTACGAGGTGCAGGAGTCCGACTCGGTGTTGCCGTTCGTCGAGCGCACCACCGCTGCAAACCGCTTGTTTCCCGGCTCTCGCGACATCGGCTTGCGCGTGCAAGGCGAGCTGTTCCAACAGATCTTTGTCTACCAGCTCGCGGTGATGAACGGCCATCCGATCTCCGACGCCGTGTTTCCAGGGCTCGATCCCAACGGGGCCAAGGACTTTCTGGGACGCCTGGGTGTGCACGTCGGCGACCTGCGCTTCGGCGTCTCGGGCTTGATCGGGCAGGGCTACCTGCCGCCCGTCGTCGACGATCCCAAGACGACGACCGTCGACGAGTCGCATCCTTATGCCAACTTCG
>JBIOJD010000448.1:0-3484 GCA_044450485.1 Polyangiales bacterium
CCCGCGTCTTGGTTGCTACCCGCGTCTTGGTTGCTACCCGCGTCTTGCTTGGCACTCGCGTCTTGCTTGGCACCCGCGTCTTGCTTGCCGCCTCCGTCGGACGCGCCCCCGGAGCCCGTCTTGCCAGCGTCCTTCTTGCCGCCGGCATCTGCGTGCACGCTGCCTTGACTCGACCCATTGGCGCTGCCGTCAGCGGCTTGCCCCTTGCCCGCATCGCTCTTCGACGACGAAGACTGGAAGGAACAACCGGCCAAGATCCACAGCACCCAGGGCAGGACTCGCGCGCTAGCTCGCATCATTGCACCCGTCGATTTTGCTCCAGTCTAGGGGCACACGCTGGCCAGCAGAAGATGCCAGGGCGCCAGATCGTGTGTGCAAACCGCAGCGCTGCGTGCGCCGCGTCCGAGCACGAGGCAGCCGCCTCGAGGCGGCCGGGGAGCGGCCGCCCGAGGCGCACAGCCGAGCGTCCTACTGCATCATGATCACGCCGCAACCGATGCGCGGGGGCGTTCCGCCGTCGGTTGACAGCTGGTGTACGACCACGACATGGCCGACCACGTTGGTGGTCATCGGGCCGCTGACGGTCCAGGCCAGGGTCGGATCGGTCGGCATGCGCGTGAGCGTCGTCGTGCCCGTCGCGCCCGTGCACGTGATGTTCGGGATGCCTTCGCCGCGCCCGGGCGCGGGCGGGGTCGTGTCCCAGTGACCGCCCTGCGCCGTCGCATCCGCGCAGCTCGTGCCCTGATGGATGTGGACCGGGGCGCCGCCCATCGGGCAACCCGCAGTGAGCATCACGTCGACTTTGACGTCCGAGCCCGTCTGCGTGAACGTGGCGGTGCCCATCGCGGTGCCGCTCCCGAAGGGCATGATGTTGGCGACGGCCTTGCCACCCCCGGCGCTCGAGCCTGCGCTGCCCGCGGCGCCGCCGGCTCCCGTGGTACCGCCGGTGCTGCCCGTGGTGCCACCGGTAGCGCCCGTGGTGCCGCCGGTAGCGCCCGTGGTGCCGCCGGTAGCGCCCGTGGTGCCACCGGTAGCGCCCGTGGTGCCGCCGGTAGCGCCCGTGGTGCCGCCCGCGGCGACACCCGTCCCGCCCGTAGCGACGCCCGTGCCGCCGGTAGCGGCTCCGAAGCCACCCGTGCCGGTCCCGCTTCCGGTGCTGCTCTTCTTACAACCCGCGAGCGCGATCACGCACGCCGCAACGACCACCCAAGACGCGTGTCTCGTATTCATGATTCGTCCCTCTCCAGCCCGCGCAAGCTCGCGGGTGGCCGCACTCTATTGGCCTTCGCTCAACAGCCGCAAGAGCCGAGCGCGGGTGTCATAGCCCACATCAGGGACCCCGCACCCAACGGTCCCTCGTGTGGTCGAGCCTATTTCGATGGCTTGTCCGTGCGCAGGTACTTCAAGAGCGGAGCATCCGTCGAGAGCACGATGTCGGTGTGCTCGTTCATGATCGTCTTGTACGCATCCAGGGTCTTCAGGAACGCGTACAGCTCGGGGTCGCGGCCATAGGCCGTGGCATAGATGGCTGCCGCCTCGGCGTCTGCACGCCCGCGGATCTCTTCTGCTTTCTGATACGCCTCCGAGCGGATGCGAAGCTGCTCGCGCTCGACCTTGCCTTCGATCTCGGCGCGCTTGCCTTGTCCTTCCGAGCGATAGCGCTCCGCGATGCGCCTGCGCTCCGAGATCATCCGCTCGAAGACCTTTTGCTGGACGCTGTCGACGTAGCTCACGTGCTTGAGCTTGATGTCCTCGAGCTCGATGCCGTAGTCCGGCATGACCTTGGACGCTTTGCTGAGCACCAACTTCGCCAGCCCCTCTCGCCCGAGCGTGGGCACGAACGCGCTCTGGTCGGTCTGCGATTCGTCGGCCTCGTCGCCCCGCTCGAAGGTTCGCGAGCTCGTGCGCACCATGTCGATCAGGTCGTGATTCGCGATCACGTTGCGGATCTCGCCGTCGATGATGTCATCGAGGCGCGACTGCGCGCTCGACTCGTCGCGCATGCGCTTGAAAAACTTGATCGGGTCGGCGATGCGCCAGCGCGCGAACCCGTCGATCCAGATGTATTTCTTGTCGCGCGTCGGGATCTGGTTGGGCGCGCCCTCCCACTCGAGCCAACGCTTGTCGAACGCATGAACGTCCTGCACGAGCGGCGTCTTCCAGTGCAGGCCGGGCTGGGTGACGGCACCGCCCATGATCTTGCCGAATTCCGTGATCAGCGCCTGCTCGTTCTCGGCCACGGTGTAGACCGCGCTCTCCGCGACGATCGCCGCGATCGCGAACAGCCCGAGCCACATCAAGAGGCGTCCAGTCATGGCTTGCCGCCTTCCTGCAGCCCCAGCAGCGGCAACACGCCTTTTATCTTGTCGTCGATGAACACGCGGTGGCGCGTGGCCGGCAGCACCTTGGCGATGGCCTCGAGGTACAGGCGCGTGCGCGTCACGGCTGGGGCCTTGGTGTACTCGGTGAGCAGCGCGTTGAAGCGCGCGACGTCTCCGCGCGCGTCGTTGACGCGTTCGGTGGCGTAGCCCTCCGCGGATTGGATCGCTTGCGCGGCCTTGCCCTGGGCTTCGGGCACGACCGAGTTGTACGCCGCCCACGCCTGATTCACCGCGCGCTCGCGCTCCTGGATCGCCTGGTTCACCTCGTTGAACGACTCGCGCACCGCTTGCGGCGGGTTCACGTCCTGCAGCACGAGCTGGAGGATCTCGATCCCCATCTGGTAGCGGTTACACAGGACCTGGAGCTGGTCCTTGGCCATCATCTGGATCTGCTCGCGACCGACGGTCAGCACCTCGGTCACGCTGTGATCGCCGACCACGCTGCGCATGACCGATTCACTGAGATCGCGCAGCGTGTTGTGCACGTCGCGCACACGGAACACGTACTGATACGGGTTCTTGACCTTGTACTGCACGATCCACTCGACGTCGGCCACGTTGAGGTCGCCGGTCAACATGCGCGCCTCGCGCCGCGACTCGTCGGTCTCCTCGTACTCGGTGCGCACGCCGGGCCTCAGCGTGCGGAAGCCGAACTCGTCCTTGAGCTGGCGTTGCACCGGCACCTTGATCACGCCGTCGATCCCGAACGGCCAGCGAAAGTGGGGTCCCGGGTTCGCGGTGTAGACGTATTGGCCGAAGCGCGTGACGAGCGCGACCTGATCGGACTCGACTTGGTAGTACGAGCTGTAGGCGCCGATCGCGAGCGCGATCCCGGCGATGATGAGCCCGAGCTGGCCGGCGAGCATCGCGCCGAAGCCACCCCCCGCGCCACCGCCTACGCTGCGCGGGCCGCTGTAGGTCCCTCCGTTCTTGCTCGCCATGCTCGTCTCCTCGCCAGCGAATGTTGCGGAGTCGCAGCCCCGTGCCGGCCCTGCGCGCTCGGCTTCGCCCGGCGGTGCTTGACCTGCCCTCGAGCGCCACGGAGGATACGGGACAGGGGGTCGAGATGCCACCTGCGAGCGAGGCCCGGCGCTGCCGGGTCC
>JBIOJD010000449.1:0-3464 GCA_044450485.1 Polyangiales bacterium
CGGAGCAAGCCGCGCGGCGCGAGCTGGGCTTGAGCGCGACCGTGTTCCAAGTGCAGAGCCCCGCGGCTCGGCCGGCGAGCTTTGGCTTCGACGAGGTGGCCGACACTGCGCGGCCCCCTGCGCCTGCGCCCGAGGCAGAAGCCGACGAGCCCGAGATCGTGGTCGAGCCCGTGCGGCCGAGCTTGGCGCCCCGCCTCTCCGCGGTGGCCGAGCGCACCGAAGCGGAACGTCCAGCGAGCAAGCGCAAGCCGCCGCCTCCGCCCGTTCCGCAGCGGACGACTCCGAGCGCACCTGCCTCGGCCGCACCCGAGATGAAGACGCTCAGCGACCTCGCCGCCGCGTTCGCGCCGATCGAGGGTGAAGAGCACATCGTGCAAGCGCAGACGCCTTCCCCTGCACCGCGACCTAGTAAGGACACACCGGATCCCAAAGCTGCACGCGTCTCGGCGCCGACGCCCAACAAAGGCGCGGTCGCGTCGCAGCCGCGCGAGCGCTCCTCCAAAGTGGCGGCACCGCCTCCAGGCAGCGTGAAGCAGCTACGCCAGGCCGCCGCGGCCGTGACCGGCGGGCAGCTCAGCGCCGAACAGATCCGCGAGGCGCGCGAGCGCGTGGCCGCGGCGAGCGGCAGGCGGCGCCGTCGCATCATCGAGGAGCTGCTGCTGTTCTTGTTCGCGTTCCTCTTGTTGTTTGCGATCCCGATCCTGTGGGACCCGACGCACGACAAGGCGCGCGCCATGTTCGGCGAGCGCGCCCAGCTTGCGGCCGCGGGTCTCGCGCTGCTCTCCATCGTGGTGCTGGTGCAGACCTGGGCAATGCAGATCCAGGCGCGCCCGTTCATGCTGCGCCCGGTCACGATCTCGCTGCGCGTGGTCACGGTGGCGGTGTGCCTGCTCGCCGCGTCCTACATGCTGCCCGAAGGCGCGCTCGGCCCCGCCGAAGCATTCGCGCGCGCGGCGCTGCCCTGGGGCAGCGGCTTCTTCTACTTGGCGTTCGGGCTGTACGGCACGGCACGCGGTGTGCGCGAAGCCGGCGCGAGCCCGGTGGTCGGCATCGTCCTCGCGCTCATGTACAGCGGCGGCTTCGTGGGGTCATACCGCGCGCTCGCGACCACCGTGCTCACCAAGTCCGCGCGTGGGGCTCGCGGGGTGGGCGCGTTTTCCAATTTCTCGGCTTCTCTGGCCAAGTTGCGGGAAATCGGCCACGCCAAGCCTCAGCAGTCGGACGGCGGCGTTGCTGCACCCATGAGCGAGCGCCACGAGGTGGGTGCCTCGGAAGCCGAAGACATGCGTCATATCAACGAGATGGATGACGCGCGCAAGGCCAACAGCAAGCAGATGACCGACGTCGCCAAACAAGTCGACAAGGTCTCGCGCTAGAAATCGGGGGCCTCGCATCCCCACTTTCGGGACGCGCAGGTTTCATGCTAGTGAGGGCAACCGGGGCGAATAGCCCCATCCGCGAGCCCGACCGTATGACTAAAACGGGCTAGCGGGCGCCCTGATCACGCTTTGCTTTTGGAGACTTAGATGATGAGCACGATTCGGTCGTTTGGCCGCCCTGCGTTCTATGCCGCCCTCTGTCTGCTGACTTTCTCGCTGATCGCTGGCTGCAAGGGCAAAGCCAGCTCCAGAGGCAAGGCCGAGGACGGTGGCCTCAGCGACGCGTCGCAAGCCCCAGGCAAGGACGGCGGCGGCAAGAGCAACGTCAACTTGCTGAAGGCGCCCGAGGCGCAGCAAGTCGGGATGCTCATGCTCGATGAGCCCGTCTCGGGCGTGGTGCACGTCGCCGATCTCGCGCTCAGCCTGCACTCGACCAGCGGCGTGTCGATCCTCGACATGAGCGATCCGAGCGCGCCCAAGGTCATCTCGCGTTTGCCCACCACGGGCCGAGCAGTCGGCGTGGCCTACGACGTCGAGCTGCGCATCCTGTTCATCATCACGGTCAGCGGTGACCTGCGCGCGTATCGCGTCGGGGATGTGACCATGCCCGTGCAGGCCTCGCAGTCGACCATCACCGAGCCGGATGCGAGCGGCGACACGATCACGGGCCTGGTCCGCATCGGCACGCGGCTCTTCGCGCTCGGCCAGAGCCACCTGCTCCCGGTGAGCGTGCTCTATGGAGCGAGCGGCAGCGTCGGGTTCCTCGCGCTCGATGCGGTGCAGCTCGACGCCGATCCCCAGCTGATCTCGTCCGGCGGCGACTCGCTGTACATCGCATTCAAGGGTGGCGGCGTGCAGGTGTGGAGCTCGGGCGATGCGCCCGCGATGACCGACAAGGCGAGCCTCGGCGCGAACGTGGTCGGCTGGGTCGTGCGCGGCAGCCGCCTGTTCGTCGTGCTCGAAGGTCGCGGGCTGCGGGTCATCGACATGACCGTCACGGGCAAGCTCTCGGTGCTGTTCGATGCGCCCGACTTCAACGATGCGACCGCGCTCGCGCGCTTCGGCAATCTCGTGCTGACCGCTTTGTCGCGCGGGTTGCTGGTCGCGCTCGACCTCACCGCGCTCGACGCGCCACGCGCGCTCGTCACGCGCAGCGGCAGCCTGCCCGACTGGATCTCGGCGGTCTCGGGCAATCTCTTGCTCGGCTCCGGCAAACAGCTCCAGGTCTTCGGCATCCCGCCGTTCGTGAGCGCCACGGTGCCGAAGGTCTTGCGCGGCGGTTTCCCGCGCTACGGCCGAATCCCGGTCCAGCTCAGCAAGCCGGTCGATCCAACTACGGTGACGGTCGACAACGTCAAGCTCTTGTGCAGCGGTACTGCGGTCGACGGCACGGTGGTCGTGAGCCTGGACGGCTTGCACATCACGTTCCTACCCAAGGGCGACTTGCCCGCGGGCGCGACTTGCTTGCTCGACCTCGGCGGCGTCAAGGACTTGCTCGGGCTCAGCCTGAGCGTGCCGCAGGTGGCTCCGGCGCTGACCTTCAACACCATGACTCAGGCGCCCGCCGCGGTGGACAACAAGAAGAGCGGCTACGCGCACACCGCCGACGGCCAGCTCACCGATTGGACGGCTGGCAAGACCAAGGACTTCGAGTATTTCGACGTCACGCCCGCGCGCGGCATGTACAGCTACTTCTACGCCGACCACGACGGCACGCGGCTGTGGATGCTGAACGACTGGTTTTACAACGGCGACAAGATCGATCCCGACTGCTTCAACCAGTTCGGCGTGTGGACCGGCGGCGGCACCGAGCGCTGGGACATCCGTGCGTACGGCGATCAGCACATCGAGGTGCGCCTCAATGGCACGCTGCTCACGGCCGACGACAAGCGCGTGTCCGGCGGCTACTCGCACGGCGCTTCGCCGAACCAGGCCGAGCCACACACGATGTACGAGATCTCGGTGCAGACCGCGCCCGGCGCGTGGGGCGTGCAGCTCCACGATCCAGGGCCGACCTACGGCTGCGACCAGCTCGAGACCGATCCGACGACCTACAACGCGACCAGCACCGCCATGGGCAGCAGC
>JBIOJD010000450.1:0-3462 GCA_044450485.1 Polyangiales bacterium
CCCTGGGCCAGCTCGCCGCGGGCGTCGTGCATGAGCTGAACAATCCGCTGACCAGCATCTCGGTGTACGCGGACTACCTGCTCAAGAAGGCCCCGGCACAAGGTACGTCGGACCCCGACATGGAGAAGCTGCGCCGGATCGTGCAGAGCGCTGACCGCATCCTCAAGTTCACGCGCGATCTGGTCACCTACGCCCGGCCATCGACCGAGCGGCCGGTACCGCTGAACGTGCACGACGTCATGGACCAGGCGCTGTCGTTCTGCGAGCACTTGATCGAAGAGACGGGCGCCACGGTCGAGAAGAAGTACGACTCGACGCTGCCGCCCGTGTACGGGGTCAAGGGTCAGCTCGTGCAGGTGTTCGTGAACCTGATCACCAACGCGTGTCACGCCATGCCGCTCGGCGCGGGACGCTTGACGCTGGCGACCGGACCGGGCGGAGACGGACGCCTCTCGGCGTGCGTGGTCGACAACGGCAAGGGCATCACCGAAGACAACCTGCAGCGCATCTTCGAGCCGTTCTTCACCACCAAGGGCGAAGGCAAAGGCACGGGCCTCGGGCTGTCGATCGTGAAGAACATCGTCGAGCAGCACCGCGGAACGATCGGCGTGCAGAGCGAGATCGGCTGCGGCACCACCTTCGAGGTCGTCCTCGCCTGCCGCCCCGATCCCCGCGAGGCCTGAGAGCCTGCTCAGTCTTCTATGGAGATGTAGACCGTGTTGCCGTCGGCGGTCACCTGGTAGGCCGGCTGACGCCCGTCGGCGAAGCGGATGCTGAGCTCGGCGCGATCGCCCTTGTTGATCACCATCGCGCGCGCGACCGACTTCGTCGACGAGCTGATCGGCCCTGCGCGGTCGAGCGAGAGGCCGCCGCTGATCACGACCGTGAAACCGCCCTTGTCAGCCGTGCCCTGAAGCTCCTGGACGCGCCCGGTCATGCGCAGGGAAAACCGTTTGGCGTTGCGCAGCTCGGACGCGCCGAAGCGCAGCTTGCGGGCCGCCTGCTTGGCTGGCCCGGCGGCAGTCGCCACCGCTGCATTCGACGTGGGGGCAGCCTCCGCGAGCGACGGCGGGGCCGCAGCAGGTGCGGGCATCGCAGAGGCAGGCTTGGGCGCTAGCGCAGCTTGTGACGCGGGGTCGGCCGCAGCCTGCGGCGACTCCGCCGCGGGCGCCTCGGGAGCGGCCTCGACGGGTGGCGCGTCTTGCACGACCTTGCGCTGCAGCTCCACGACGTCCGCATGGCGGGCGGGCGCGAACGCGTACACGCTCAGCCCGAGCGCGGCAGCGCCGAGCACGGCGAGCAAGAGCGTGCTGCGCCGCGACGACGGTGCGCTCGCTCGCTTCTGGCCGGCCGGGGCGGTGGTCGTGCGCCGGCGACCGAGCTGCGAGACCAGCACGCGGCGTGCCGTGCCGAGCTGCGGAGCGAGCTGTCTCTGGTAGACCGAGCGCAACACGGAGCCAGTTGTCAGCGAGGCGCCACGCAGCACGGGCAGCATGCGGTGCAGCGCGCTGCCGCAGACCTCGAAGGCCCGCGCGAGCACGGGCATGAGCCGAGCGCGCAGCGCGAGCAGCCAAGGCGACAGATCGGGTGCCGAGAACGCCCGCAGCTCGGCATCGAGCTCACCCTCGTCCTCGATCGCCGGCTCTCCTCCGCGCTCGAGCGCGAAGCTCCGGGAGACATCGGGCCTCGGTGCAACGACGGCCTCGGGCTCGGCCGTAACCTCTGGCAGCGACGCCGGGTCGAGCGGCGAGATGGACCATGCGGGCCCTTTGTGGGCGGCTGCAGCAGCGGAGACCTTTGGAGCCGGCTGCCGTTGCGCCGCAGACACCTCGGGCTCGTCGCCGCGCGCCTGTGACGATGGGCTCGCGGCAAACTCGGTCACGGTCACACGCGCGAGTCGATCGTCGCCCGTGCTCGGCTCGGCCGCGCTCGGCGCCGCCAAGTCGGGCTCGGTATCGTGCGCCGGCTCGGCACCTGCGAAGGTGAACTCGCCGTACGCGGGCTTGTCGTCGAACGCGACGGTGACCGCGAGCATCGGCACGTTGCCGACCATGCGCAGCTCGACGCCGGCGATGTGGCCCGATCGGCCGTCGTCGCCCGCGGCGCGCGCGAGCACCCCGCGACCGAGACTGAGCAGGTCGAGCTGCTGCTCGAACACCGCCGCGCCGCCTTCGCTCTGTGCCAGGGTCGCCTCGATCGGCTCGGGGCTGCCCTCGAGCTGCAGCGTCGCGATCTTCGCCGACGGCTCTGCCTGCGGCTCGTCGTTGCGCTTCGTCAGCGCGGCTTGCTCCGCGATCATTTCCTCGATCAACCACTCGGTCTTGGGGTCGAGGTCGACGAACGCCAAACCGAACTCGCCGCTGTGCTCGCCGTCGAGATGGGCCCACACCACTTCTCCTTGGGCCGTCACGGTCGCGCCGCTCGGCAGGCACTGAAAGCGGCACCACAGCCGGCTGCGAACGTCGGGCAAGCAGCCCGCCCGCATCGACAGCCCGCCTTTGCTGAAGTTCAGCGCATCGGCGGCGAAAGCGTCGCGAAAGTCGCCGTCACCGAGCTCCACGGCCATCCGCAGAGGCACGCGCTCGGAGCGGTCGTTGCGTCGGTCGAGATTTGCAGGCATCGCGAGTCCTCCAGTGAAGGAGGTCGCAGAGCTGGGCGCCAGAGTCCAATTTTCGGCGGCCGCCGGGCGCGCCCGAAAGCTTGACCCGACTGGCCAAGCGTGGGGAGGCTCGGCCTCTGATGGGCGTGCGCTTCGTCATCCGTTCGACCGAGGGCAACCCGCTCTCCGAGGAAGCCGCCTACGCCTTCGAGCAGTCCAGAATCGTGATCGGCCGCGGCCCCGGTGCGGACGTACGCATCCCGCACCTGACGGTGAGCGAGACGCATGCCACGGTGAGGCTCGAGGGCGACGCGTACTCGATCTTCGACAACGATTCGAAGAACGGCACCTCGGTGAACGGCAAACGGCTGGTGGCGGGCCGGGGCAAGCGCCTGCAGGAAGGCGACCGCATCGACATCGGCATCTACGGCCTCGCGTTCCATCATCAGGCGACGTTCAGCCAGCCGACCACGATGGAGCGCACGGCGGAGCTGGCGCGGCGATTATTCCGCCAGTCGCAGCAGGGCGCAGGCGTGCAGGGCCCCAGGCTGTGTGTGTTGAGCGGGCCCGACACGGGCAAGAGCTTGGACGTGCCTGGGCCGCCGTCGCGCATGCTGGTCGGCAGCGCGGCGCAATGCCAGCTCGTGCTCGCAGACGCCGAGGTCGCGCCGGAGCACGCGGAGCTGGTGCACGACCTCGACGGTGTGATGATCCGAGCCGCCGACCCGAAGCGCAGTCTCCAAATCAACGGACAGCAGCTCAGTCAGCGTCGCATGCGGGACGGCGACGAGCTGCTGCTCGGCAGCACGCGGCTGTTGTTCGAGGAGCCAGCCGACGAACCGATCGACGCGCTCGGCAGTGAG
>JBIOJD010000451.1:0-3455 GCA_044450485.1 Polyangiales bacterium
GACATCGCGCTGACCGAGGACAAGCCGCTGCTCCAGTTCGTGGTCGGCAGCGTCGAGGGACGCAAAGCGCTCGACGCGTCGATCGCAGAGTGCGAGACCGAGCTCGCGACGGTGGAAGCAGGCACCCGCAGCGGGGAGCGCAGCGACGAGGAGCTGATGGAGGTGGTCGAGCGGCTCAGCGATCTGCACGAGCGCGCGACCCACTACGAGCTGCACTATACCGAGCACGAAGCCACACGGATCCTGGCAGGCCTGGGCTTTGCCACCAAGGATCTCGGGCGGCTGCTGCACGAGCTTTCGGGCGGCTGGAAGATGCGCGCGGTGCTGGGCGCACTGCTGTTCCAGAAGCCTGATCTACTGCTGCTCGACGAGCCCACGAACCACCTCGATCTTCCGTCGGTCACCTGGTTCGCAGATTTCCTGCAAGCGCACGACCGCGCCTTCGTCCTCATCTGCCACGACCGCGAGTTCCTGAACGAGCAGATCAAGCGCGTGGTCAGCTTCGAGGTCGAAGGCGTGCGCCAGTACGACGGCGACTACGACCAGTACCTGCGCCAGCGCGCCGAGGAAGAGGTGATCCTCGAGAACAAAGCCAAAAACCTGGCGCGCGAGCGCGAGCAGGCCGAGCGCTTCATCAACCGTTTCAGAGCGCAGGCCAACAAGGCGCGCTCGGTGCAGAGCCGCGTCAAGCAGCTCGAGAAGATGGAAACGGTCGAGACCTTCGGTTCGCGCAAGGTCATGCGCTTCAAGTTCCCGCCGTGCGAGCGCGGCAGCAACGAGGTGATCAGGCTCGAGGGCCTCGGCAAGCGCTACGGCGACCACCAAGTGCTCGGAGGCGTGAGCCTGACCGTCCCGCGCGGCGAGAAAGTGGGCATCATCGGCGTCAACGGCGCGGGTAAGACGACACTGCTGCGCATGATGGCCGGCGAGCTCGAGCCGAGCGAGGGCAAGATCACGCTCGGCTACAACATCAAGGCCGGCTACTACGCGCAGCACCACGCCGACACGCTGCACCCCGCGGACACCGTCTACGACACGGTGGCGCGCGAGCGGCCCGACGCCGGCGCGACCCGCATCCGCACCGTGCTAGGCGCGTTCCTGTTCAGCGGCGATGATGTAGACAAGAAAGTAGGCGTGCTCTCGGGCGGCGAACGCTCGCGCGTCGCGCTCGCTCGGTTGATGGTGAACCCCGGCAACCTCCTGCTGATGGACGAGCCCACGAACCACCTCGACCTCGACTCGAGCGAGGCGCTCGGCGAATCGCTCGGCAGCTACGACGGCACGCTGGTCTTCGTCAGCCACAACCGCAGCTTCGTGCGCAAGCTGGCGACGCGGATCTGGAACGTCGAGAACGGGTTGGTCGAGACGTATCCCGGCACGCTCGACGAGTACATGGACAGTTGCCGCAGACGCCAGGCTGCCGATCAAGGCAAGAAGCCTGCTGCACCGACTGCCAAACCCGCCAAAGCCGCGCCCCGAGAGCAGCAGAAGCCGAACGAGCCGCGCAGCGAAGACAAAGCGCGTAAGCAGCGCGAGGCTCAGGCGCGCCAGGAGCAAGCGCGCCAGAAGAAGCTGCGCGCCGAGGTCGAACGCCTCGAGGAACAGATCGCCGCGCTCGAGGCCGCGCAAGCCGAGCGCAGCACGGCGCTGGCCGACCCGGACGTGTACGCCGACAAGGCCCGCAGCCAGAGCCTGATCGAGTCCTTCAAAGCAGCCCAGCAAGAGCTCGAGCTTCTCCAGTCACGCTGGGAACGCGCGCTGACGGAGCTCGAACAGCGCCCGCCCTGAGCCTTGGGCGGGCGTGAGACCCACTGTGAGCCCTCTGGTGCAAGGGCCGGCAGCAGCCCGCAAGTGCCAGTGCGCCAGGCACTTCCGGGTCGAGCGACGCAATGCGCGACGATGGTAGACTGGGGTCTCGCTCGCTGCCGGAATCAGAGCAAACTGAAGCACACGTGATGAACGCACTCGGACGAGCGCCGCTTGCAGGCGGGATCATGATCTTGGCGGCGATCGGTTGCCGCTCGTCGGAGAGGGGGCCGCAAAGTGAAACCAGCTGGCTCAAGGCGTGCACCACGAACGACGACTGCACGGGTGCCGCACATTGCCTCTGCGGCCTGTGCACGATGCCCTGCGGAGCTGACAACGTGTGCGCGGCGGCCACGCCGGGCGCAGTGTGTACTTCGCTCACGGAAGTGCCGGGTTGCACGGCCGCAGAAGTCGGCGGGCGCTGCACGCTCCCCTTGAAAGCAAGCATGCCGCCGTCGAACCCGACCGGCACGTGTAAAGCACCGAACAGCGGCGCGCGTGTCGGCGCGCTGCCCGGCGAAGGCGACGTCTGGCTCCCGGATTGCGAGCTCAAGCTCGCGCGCGAGTACTGGCGGGTCTTCGTGCGCCCGACGGGAACTGCGTTCATCTTGCCGGACCCGCTCGCACCGCCGCAGATCTACGTGCCCGCGTGTGCGGCTGTGCAGCATCCCTTGTACGACATCGTCACGCGTTACTCTTTTTGCAATCCGCCCAGCACGCATCGTCCGAGCGACGAAATGACACCGGCAGATGCGCTGGCCGTTGCGCACTACTACCACGTGGGAAGCGACGCCTTCGCCTGGAGGCTCATCTTCGGTGACTACCCGCCTGGGATCGTCCCAGACCCGTTTCTCACGGACGTCATGGATGCGTGCAAGCTCACCACTGCGGACGACTCGCCCGGGCTCTCTGGTCTCTGCGAACAGGCGGCAGCCTTGCTGCAACGTGAAGCAGCGGGCGCTGATGCAGGTCAGAATGCGGACCTGATCTACAGCGGACAGCCTGGGGCCGACGTCGCGTACCTTTTGAATCAGCTCTACGGTATCGACGCACCGCGCGAGACGTGGCCGATTGATCCTGCTCTATGCGGTCTGCCGTCGGATTCCACCACTTGCCAGTCCATGAGCACTCGGTACTTCTACAATCCGGTCAGCACCGAGTGCGAGCCTCGCTCGTACGGAACCTGCGGAGCCACGCCCAAGGACTTTGCTACCAAGGAAGCGTGCTTGGGAGCATGTGATGTCCGCGCCAAGGGATGCAGGCGGTGCGATCCGGCTGGCAACTGCGCGCAAGCTGACGACTGTAGCGCATGCCCAGTGGCCGCTCCAAGCGACACCTCCGCGTGTCCAAACGCGGGCCTGGCTTGCACTTACGGGTCTGGTTGCAGCTTTACGACATGCCAATGCCGATCGGACGGCCAGGGTGGGATGACTTGGTCGTGCGTGTCGACGGCCTGTTGAACCGTCCGCTGGCGCGTCTTGCGGGGGAACGCGACATCGACGCGAGCGCTCGCGCGCGCCCGTTCCCCCCCACGCACCCGGAGCCCTCGCTGATCGCTCACTGCACGTGGATTTGCGCGCAGAAGCCGGCGATGCAGATGTTCGGGATGGCGTTGCCTTCGGGCGGGCAGCAGTCGGCGTTCGAGACGC
>JBIOJD010000452.1:0-3431 GCA_044450485.1 Polyangiales bacterium
GCAACGAGCGCGGCGGCATGCGCAAGATGCCGAGCGGGCGTATGGCGCCGACCGAGTACGTGCCTGGACGCAGGCCGTCGATGCTCACGCTGGCACCGCCTTCGACCCATGCAACGGGCACGCCTTGCGCCAAGATGATCGCGCGCGCGTCCGTGCGGTTGTCGACCACGAGGCTGGCGCGCTCCGGTCCGGGCAGCGCGCGCGAGAGCGGCAGCCGCGCGAGCGCAGCGGGCTCGAGCAGCACGCCGCTCGTGCCCGTGCGGACCGTGGCAGGCGGATCCACTTCGTCCGCGCGCAGGGCGCGGCGCGGCAGTTCCATCGGCAGCACTGCGGTGAGCTCGCTGCTCCATGGCCCCAGCCTGAAGCCCGGCGGCACGAGGCCATCTTCGCAGCGGTGCGCGAGCAGATCGCGCTCCTGGTGCGACCACTCCGCAATCAGTGCGCACACGAGCTCGGTCGGCAGCGGCTTCGCCGCCGGTGGAGCATAGTCGCGCAGCACCCACGCGATCACGTCGGCCCGCTTGCGCGCGCGACCCTCGAACCAGCCTGCGAGCTCGCCCGCGCCGAGCGAGCGTCCGCCGCGGTTGTCGAACAAGTACACGCCTGGCAAGTCGCTCCGGAGGCGCACCTCGCTGCCTTCGGGCACGGGCCAACCGGGGCCGACGAAACGCGCACGCAAGCGATTGGCCGAAACGTCGACGTGCAGCTCGCCGGCCGGCGCGCGCACCGCGACGCGCCGATCGCGAAACGACGCCGGCACGTAGAAGCTCGCCCGGTAGACGAGCCGCGCTACGGGCACCAGCTCGTCGCTGCCTTCGACGTCGTCCGGCATCACCGCCGGTCGGGTCTCGAGCTCGGGAACGGCCGGCGCGGGGATCCGCTCGGGCGCGGGGTCGGCGCTCGCGACGTTGCGAGGCCAGTTCCCGGCGTCACCCGGGCTGGTCGGCAATGCCTCGGGCGTGCTCGGGCGTGTTGGCTGCGGCGGTGTCTGGCGCGCACGCGCGCACCCGAACGCGACCAGCGACAGCGCGACGGGCACGAGCAGAGCGCGCATCGCGCCGAGATCGCAGAGATGACCGCGCGCGGCAAGTCCCCGCCCCGCGATCAGCCGAGGCTCTCGCGCAGCGCTCGCAGCGCGGGATCGCTCTGCAGCGCCGTCTGCAGCACCGCGGTGAGCTCGGCGCGTTGGGCGGGCGACAGTTTGCCCGCCATGCTGCCGGCCGCGCGTTCGACCAGTTGCTCGAGCGCGCGGTCCGCGCTCAAAGCGCCGCTCTTCACCGCCTGGGCAAGATCTGCGATCGGATCGTGAATCTTCGAGGCCGCATGCGACGCGGAGGTCGCGACGGCGGGCGCGTGTCCGCTCTTGTCCGCGCGGCCGAGCAGGTCGCGAAAGCCCTCACCGCTACGCTCCACGCCCGCCGGCTCACCGCCGGTAGCGCCGCCTGTTCCGGTCGTGACAGCAGGCGGCAACGTGTCCTTCGGCTTGATCGATGTCATGAGCGCTCCCGCATCGTACACCAAGCCGGTCTCGGCCAAAGCCGCAGTCCGGCCCTCTCCGCAAGGGGTTTCAGGCCCTTTTCAGGCTATCGGCCGTTCCGCCTCGCAGTTGCGGGCTCCTTGACGGAGGGGGCTGCCGGTCCCTATGGTTTGTAACGAGGCTGCGAATGGGAGACGGGGGCATTCGAAAGAACGGCGCGGACGGCTGGCTCACCACCGGCGAGATGGCTCGTTTGAGCCAAACCACGCTCCGCACCGTGCGCTTCTACGAGGCGGAGGGTCTGATCACCTCGCGCGAGCGCGACGGCGGCAGCCACCGCAAGTTCCCGCCGAACGAGCTCAAGAAATTGCAGATTATCGCAGATTTGCGAGAAGCCGGGCTTTCGCTCCAAGAGATCAAGGATCTGATGGCGCTCAAGGCCGGCTGCCCCACCGCCGAGCAGGCCGCGTGCAAGGTGTCCGCAGCGCTCGATGCGCAGATCCACGAGCTCGAGCGCCGGTCGGCCACGCTGCAGCGCGTGCGATGCGAGCTGCTCTCGCTCGTGGGGGTCCTGCGCGTCTGCCAAGAGTGCGAGCACCCAGAGTTCCCGACGCGCTGCCGCGACTGCGGCCTCGTAGATCAGCCCGAAGCCGCCCGCGCCACCCAACTCCTCTGGAAGAACTGATCAGTTACAAGGGGCGGCACGCGCCGCCCCTCCCGAGCGGAGTAAATCCGCTCGGGCCCCTCCCCACGCGCAGCGGGAGCTTCGCTCCCCTCTCGTCGCGAAGCGACGATTCACCCCTCAGGCGCGCTCCGGTCAGCGCGCGCTTTGCTCTGCGAGCAGCGCGGCTTGGCGGTTGTTGCGGAGCGCGGTGAGGAGCTCTTCGAGGTCGCCGTCGAGGACGGCTTCGAGCTTGTGCAGTGTGAGCCCGAGCCGGTGATCGGTGACGCGGTTCTGCGGGTAGTTGTACGTGCGGATCTTCTCGGCGCGGTCACCGCTGCCCACCATGCCGCGGCGTTCCGCGGCGACCGCCGCGTGTTGCTGATCGGTCGCCGTCTGCAGCAAGCGTGCGCGTAGGATCTGCATCCCGCGCGCGCGGTTCTTGTGCTGCGAGCGCTCTTCCTGGCAGCGGATCATGATGCCGCTCGGCTTGTGGAAGATGATCACCGCGCTGTTGGTCATGTTGACGTGCTGGCCGCCAGGACCACCCGAGCCCGTGGCTTGGATCTCGAGATCGCCGTCGTTGATCTGCACGTCGACCTCGTCGGCCTCCGGCAGCACCGCCACGGTGGCGGTCGAGGTGTGGATGCGGCCTTGGCTCTCGGTTTGGGGCACACGCTGGACGCGGTGCACGCCGCCTTCGAAGCGCAGCGCCGAGTACACGCGATCGCCCTTCACCAGCGCGATCATCTCCTTGAGCCCGCCGGTCGAGGACTCGCTGCTCGACAGGATCTGCACGCTCCAGCCCTTGCGCTCGGCATAGCGGCTGTACATGCGAAACAGATCGGCCGCGAACAGCGAGGCTTCTTCGCCGCCCGTGCCGCTGCGGATCTCGAGCACGGTGTTGCGCGCGTCGTTGGGATCGTTCGGTAGGAGCAAGAGCGAGATCTGAGCATCGGCCTCTGCGAGCTCGCGTTCGAGGCCCGGCAGCTCCTCGAGCGCCATGTCGCGCAGCTCCGCGTCGTCGAGCGCTTCTTTGTCCTCGCGGATCCTGCGCTCGAGATCGAGGTAGCGCTGAAACGCTTGCACGAGCTGTTGAAGCTCGCCGCGCTCACGCGTCAGCTTCACGTAGCGCGTCGAGTCCGAGATCACCTCGGGCTGACAGAGCAAATCCTCGAGCTCGTCGTAGCGCGCCCGCAGCGATTGCAGCTTGTCGGTCGGGAGCACGTACAGTTACCGGGGTGGGCACGCGCCCTCCCCGCCCCGCCGAAATGAATTCGTCGGGGCCCCACC